>CALXIJ010000060.1 GCA_944388335.1 uncultured Pygmaiobacter sp. | reverse complement strand
AGATGCAGGAGGAGGTGCTGCCCGACATAAAACCGCCGGCACTGGATTGCGCGCCATAGCCAGATGAGATTTTGGCAATGTCGATGCAGAATGGACAGAGGACAAAAGAAGCCGCGTCAGCAGCAGGCCGCTGCCGCGGCTCTTGTCATATGCAGGAGAACTATGTGGATTTAGATCGTGAACCTTTGCCTTTTTTTGCAGGGCGAAAGAAAAGAAAAGCTCCCAGATTTTGGCCCTCCCAAACCGTCAGATCTATGGTATAATAACCGCAAAGCGGTTGCGATACCGGCCTTGTGCACACAGCTTTGCCTTTTCGGTATCATCTGGGAGAGTCCAGCTCTGGATGAACCCCCAATTCCGTCTGCTCGCAGGTATGGTGTAATATTGTCGCCCTTTGGGGCATAAGGGAGGAATGGTTGTGGCGGATCTCCGATTGGATAAGCTGGTCGCGCAGGCGGCAGACCTTCCCCGGTCACAAGCGCGGCGGGCGATTCTCGCGGGCAGAGTCATGCTGGATGGGGCGGTTTGCCGCCGCCCGGATCAAAAGGTGGAACAGACGGCACGACTCACGCTGGACGGAGATCCGCTGTGCTGGGAGGAGCATCTCTATCTCATGGTGAATAAACCTGCGGGGGTACTCAGTGCGAGCAGGGATCCCCATCAGCAGACCGTGGTTGATCTGGTGCGGGATCGGTATCCTCGCAGGGAATTATTTCCCGCAGGGCGTCTGGACAAGGACTCTACTGGCTTTGTGCTCCTGACCGATGACGGCGCGCTTGCCCATGCGCTGCTGTCTCCTCGTCATCATGTCGAAAAGACCTATAAGGTCACGCTGGATCTTCCCGCTGATGAGAAGATGCAGCGCGGCTTTGCCGATGGGGTCACCCTTGCGGATGGTGAGCGGATGCTGCTGGCACGACTGGAGATCGAGGCGGAGGATCCGACCTGTGTGACGGTGGTGCTGCATCAGGGTGTCTATCACCAGATCAAGCGGATGTTTGGGGTATTTGGCGCAGGGGTGCGTACACTGCATCGCAGCGCGATTGGGCCGGTTCGGTTGGATCCGCAGCTTGCGCCCGGCCAAAGCCGCCCCCTCACCGAACAGGAGCTCAAATCGCTGCGGGAGGCTGCCGGGGAAAAGTAATTTTACACATACTTTTCCGGCCAGGGGTGCGGTTTCCGATCCATAAAAAGGAAATTTATCAAGTTGCACAGGAACAAGTCGCTTATTTTGTCGATTCCTATTGCAAAAGACGAAACCATTGTGTAAAATAGAAATAACACAAAGGGCAAATTGGTGAAAATCACAGGCGGCAGAGATTGCCGGAGAAAGGGAATCAAGCAGTATGGCGAATAGAGTATTTCAGGGCGTGATTTACCAGATGAAGGATGCGGTCGACCGTGTCCTTGGGGTTGTGGATGAAACCGGCACGATTATCTCCTGTAGCGAGCTGACCAAGATCGGCGAGGTGCGGGACGGCATTGCGGCGGATCGGCTCTCCACTGGGGATGTCTTTGTGCGGGATGGCTATACCTATCATATGTTCAGCTCGAACAAGCGCAATGACTACGCGGTTTTTGTCGAGGGGGCAGATGATCTTGCCAGCCGTTACGCGGCCCTGATTACCGTCGCGCTTCAGAATATCAAACAGTACCATGATGAAAAATTTGATAAGGCCAATTTTATAAAGAACGTCGTACTGGACAATATTCTACCGGGTGACATCTATGCCAAAGCACGGGAGCTCCATTTTTCCACCGATGTCTCGCGGGTGGTATTGCTGATCCGGGTGACAAGCGGCAATGACATTTCGGCTTATGACGTAGTCAGCGCACTGTTCCCGGATAAGCAGAAGGATTTTGTCTTTAATATCAGCGAGAACGACACGGTGCTGGTCAAAGAGATTCGTCGCGGCATCGACCGGGATGATATCATCAAGCTGGCTGCCAGTATTGTAGACACCCTCAATGGGGAGCATTATATCAAGAGCATCGTCGGTATCGGAACCCCGATTGCCAACGTCAAAGATCTGGCCACCAGCTTCAAAGAGGCGCAGATTGCACTGGAGGTCAGCAAAGTGTTTGACACCGAGCAGTCGGTGGTCAGCTATGACAGTCTGGGGATTGCCCGGCTGATCTATCAGCTGCCGACCACTCTGTGCGAGATGTTCCTCAAAGAGGTCTTTAAGCAGGGCAGCATTGACTCCCTCGACGCTGAGACCCTCTTCACGATCCAGCGATTCTTTGAGAATAACCTCAATGTGTCCGAGACCAGCCGTGGCCTGTTTGTGCACCGCAACACGCTGGTTTATCGTCTGGAAAAGATCAAAAAACTCACCGGCCTTGATTTGCGCGAGTTTGATGATGCCATTGTTTTCAAAGTTGCGCTGATGGTGAAGAAGTACCTCAATTCCAATCCCGCAAAATACTGAGATCCGCTGATAGACGGCCGGGGACGGCTGCCGCGGCGTGTATCACCGGGCAAAAAACAGGAGATAGTTTTCCCGTTTTGCCCGGTGTTCTTTTGCACACCCGGCGTGCGGAAAGGAGCGTTTTTCATGTCAAATCCGATGATCGAGTTTAAACATGTCAAAAAAGTCTATCCCGGCGGGATTGTCGCGCTGCAGGACATGAATCTGCGGGTGGACAAAGGGGAATTTATCTTTGTGCTTGGACATTCCGGCGCGGGCAAGAGCACCTTTTTGAAGCTGATTCTTCATGAGGAAACTGCCACCGAGGGCCAGATTATGGTCAATGGATATGATCTGACCAAGATCAAGAGCCGTCAGATCCCCTATCTGCGCCGCTCGCTCGGGGTGGTGTTTCAGGATTTCCGGCTGATTCCCACGATGACGGCCTATGAGAATGTCGCCTTTGCGATGCGGGTGACCAATATCCCGGAACGGCAGATCCGCAGCCGGGTGCCCTATGTCCTCAATCTGGTGGGGCTCAGGAAAAAGGCGCGCAGCTTTCCGCCGGAGATGTCCGGTGGGGAACAGCAGCGGGTCGCATTGGCGCGGGCGTTGGTACATTCGCCGCCGATTATTATCGCTGACGAGCCAACCGGCAACATTGACCCGGAACTCTCGGTTGAGATTATGGAATTGCTGACCGCAATCAACAAGGTCGGCATCACCGTCGTTGTGGTCACCCATGAGCAGGATCTCGCTGCACAGTTCCATAAGCGGACGGTTACCATCGACCATGGGGCGGTGGTTTCGGATGTCGGCGGCGAAACCGCCGTCGCACCCAGTGAAGTGGAGGTGATACGGTGAGCGGTTCGGGTTTTCGCTATTTGACGCGGCAGGGGCTGCACAACCTCTCCCGCAATAAGCTGATGAGTGTCGCCTCGATCGGTGTACTTACCGCCTGCCTGATGATCACCGGCATTGCTGCTCTGTTATCGGTTAATGTCAACAGCTTTGTGGATTATCTGGGGGCGCAGAACAAGGTCATCGTCTATCTGCAGTTGGACGCTGACGAGGAGACGATCGACGAGGCAAAACAGGAGATTGCAAAGATCGATAATATCTTGGATTATACCTATGTGTCCAAAGAGGACGCATTGGAGGAGACCAAGAGCTGGATTTCGGAGTATGATGACGGCGCCTATGCCAACGTGCTGGATGGGTATGAGGGAGAAAACAATCCCCTTTATGCCAGCTTTCGTGTGACGGTGGACGACCTGACCCGGATTAGCGAAACGGTGGACAAGTTGGAGAAATTGCCGGGGGTGGATTTTGTCGACTCTCCCAGTGAACTGGCCGGCACGTTGGTCACCCTCAAAAATACCGTCAATCTCGCGGGCTGGGGACTGGTCGCGATTTTGGCGATTGTCTCGCTGGTAGTAATCTCGAACACGATCCGGTTGACTGTTTTCGCGCGCCGCAAGGAGATCAATATCATGAAGTTCGTCGGCGCGACCAACGGCTTTATTCGGCTGCCGTTTCTGGTGGAGGGCACTGCAATCGGTCTGATTTCGGCGCTGATTGCCTTTGCGCTGGTCTCCGGCGGGTATCTGGCGCTGATTGAGGGAGTTTCCCGTCAGGGGAGCAGCTGGCTGTCCAACCTGTATTACAGTCTTTTGAGCTATCAGGTGATCTGGCCATGGCTCGCCGGTGGATTTGTGCTCAGCGGCGTTCTGATTGGCGGCGTCGGCAGCGCAATGAGTATTCGCAAACATCTCAAGGTCTGAACAGGAGGACATCTTGTGAAAAAAACAACGGCACGGATTCTCTGCTTTTTGCTTGCGGCAGTAATGCTGTTGATGCTGGCGCTTCCCTATGCGGTCAGGGTACTGGCTGCTGAT
Organism: uncultured Pygmaiobacter sp.; assembly: GCA_944388335.1. GTDB lineage: Bacteria > Bacillota > Clostridia > Oscillospirales > Ruminococcaceae > Pygmaiobacter. The sequence goes on along the minus strand of CALXIJ010000060.1, from coordinate 32,297 downwards.
GATCTGCAGCAGTTGGAGCAGCAGCTGCAGGATGTCCGCAATGAGGGCAAGGAGCTGGAAGAAAAGCAGGAACAGCAGGAGGCCTATAAAGAGAATCTGGAGGCCCAGAACGAGATCATCAAGCAGCAGATCGCCACGATCGCAGATTCCATTGCCACGACCAAGGAATCGCTGGCGCAAAAACAGGCGGAGCTGGATCAAAAACGGCGGGAGATCGAGGAGACCAATGCGCTGTTCTGCGAGCGGCTGCGGGCGATGCAGGTCAACCGGAGCTCGGGCATGCTCTCGACGCTGCTCGCGGTCAACACCTTTGATGAACTCCTGACGGCATCCACCACATTGTCCCGGATCTCGGCAGCAGATACCTCGCTGCTGGAAAAGTTGGGCGATGAACAGGCGGAGATTGAGCGACAGGAGAATGAGATCAACGATCAGCTGACCCAGCTCGAGACGGATCAAGCTGCGCTGGAGAGCAAAAAACAGGAACTCGCCTCCAACATTCAGGCAGCGGATAACAGCATTGATGAGATTGAGGCGCTTAAACTCGCCAACAAGGATGAGGAAGCCCGTCTGGTCAAGGAGTACAATGAGGCCAGAGCGCAGGCAGAGGCGGAGTTGGGACGCCCGTCGGGCAGCCCGGAGTTTGTCGGCGGGGCATATAACTGGCCGGTGCCGGGATATTATAACATCTCTTCGCCTTATGGACCGCGAACCCTTTACGGCGTGCCGGATTTTCACACCGGTATCGACATCAATAAGGGTACCTATGCGACCATCTACGGCGCCAATATCGTCGCGAGCCTGTCGGGAACGGTGCAGACGGTGGTTTACGGAAGCCGGGGCTACGGCTATTATGTCATTGTGGACCACGGCGGCAACAACAAGACACTCTATGGCCATATGAGCCGGATTGATGTCACCGTCGGCCAGCAGGTTGTCGGAGGGGTCACCGTCCTTGGCGGAGTGGGCAGTACCGGAAATTCCACCGGGCCGCACCTGCACTTTGAAATCCGGCTGAACGGCCAGCAGGTTGACCCTGCGCCGTATCTCGGGCGATGAGGTCTGATTCATAAAACCGTCACATTCCCGCAGTATACTATATAAATGTGACCCCGGATGCAGCCTGTATCTTTGGGGGCAGGGGGCGGGCGATCCACCCCGGCCGTCCGCGGTGGCGGCACCAAACCACAAGGGGAGGTTCCAGAATGAAGAAAAAAATATCGGTCAGTCTGGCGATTGCGATTGCAATCATCGCGATGACCGTGACCTTTTCGGTGACAATGATCCTTGCGATGAAGCTGTTTGACCGCACGGTCAGCGATGTCAATGAAAAGCAGGCGATGTACAACAAGCTGGCAGAGATCGACAAGTCGGTGCGGGATAACTTTTATACCGAGATCGACGACCAGACTCTCTATGATATGATTGCAACCGGCTATATTGCAGGCCTTGGGGATCGCAACAGCAAGTATTACACCGCAAAGCAGGTGATTGAGCGCAATGATATCGCCAGCGGTAAGCTGATGGGGATCGGAGCGGATCTCATCAAGGACACCAGCGGATATTTCAAGATTGTCAAGATCTATTCGGGCAGCCCGGCCGAATCGGCGGGGCTGACCAAGGGAACACTGATTACCAAATTGAACGATACGGATCTGAAATCCCTTTCCTTGGACGCGGCCGATTCTCTGCTCCGCGGCGAAAGCGGCACCAGCATCGATGTGACCTATCTTAAGGACAACGTCGAAACAGCGGTGAGCATTCAGCGGAGCGTCTATGAGATCCCGCTGGTGGAGTATCAGATGGTCGGCGATAAAATCGGCTATATCCGGATCTTCTCTTTTTCGGAAGATACTGCGGCGCGGCTGGACTATGCGGTCAACTCTCTGACCGATCAGGGCGCGACATCGCTGGTCTTCGATGTCCGGGACAATGCGGATGGAAGCCTTGCGGCGGCGGCGGAGTGTATTGATCTGCTCTGTCCTGCGGGCACGATTGTATCCGGAACCTATCGCGATGGGGAGACCAGAGTGCTCTACACCAGTGATGAGAATGAGGTCACCCTGCCCATGGTAGTCATCACCAATGAGTCGACCTCCGGTGCGTCGGAGCTGTTCGCGGTTTCTATCCGGGATCTGCGCAGCGGGCGGATCGTCGGGGCGACAACGGCGGGCAAGGGCACTCTGCAGCGCACCTATTCGATGAGCGACGGCAGCGCGATTGATCTGACTGTTGCGGTTCTGGTGCCGGGCAAGAGTGAGAGCTTTGACGGCGTTGGGGCTGTGCCGGATTATGAGCGGGTGCTCACCGCCGAGGAGAAGGCAATCTACTACGAGTTTACGGTGGAGGACGATCCTCAGATCCTGCGGGCGGAAGAGGTTGCTGCCAGCCTCGCAGCCGGTAATACCGGCGAGGGACCGGTGGACAGCGCGAGCAGCAGCGCCGCGTCGGATTCCAGTTCCAGTGAGGCGCAGAACACAGACAGTTCCGACGCTGCAAGCTCCGCTACAGAGTGATGAAAAGAAAAGGTCAGCCACAGTTTTACGGGAGCAAAACTGCGGCCGGCCTTTTTGTTTTTGCCTTTTTACGCTGGGAAAATGTCGAAAAAGGAACGGTTTTTTACGGGTCGAAAATCTGATAAAAATGAATTTAATTGCAGAATATCGCCGCCAAACTGTAAAAATCAAAGTAATTGGAACTTATTCAATAAAAAAGTGAATACACTGCTGTATATCCATGCAAGAGCGGACAGAGACGGTTATTTCCCCCAATTTGCGGCGGAAATTCGGTTGACCGTGGCGGCTGATTTTTGATAAAATGCAGCAAGTGAGGTCAAGAAAGGGCCAAGGCAAATCCCCGCGCTTCGGATACCGCAAGGCGTCCGGGCGTCTTTTTTCTTCTGCGAAGGCCCGGCAGAAATTCAAAATGATTCGCGTTTTCCCGCGTTCTGCGTCAGCTGGCTATGGCGTTCTGGACAGAGGAAAAACGGCGGCGTCGCGTTAGTTCTTTTGATGCGGCGATGACCGGAGGGCGGGTAAGATCTGTTTCCCGACCACGGAAGAGAAAAAAGGAGTGAATGCATGACCAAGCTCATCGAGCACCTGCGGCGCAGAATCGAGCGGATTCCCGCCCGTGTCGGCGCGGTAGCAATCTGCATGGTGTCTCTTTGCTGTACCCTGTTCGGCTTGTTTTTGACCCTGAACATCGTGCTGGTGACTGACTCTGACGGCAACCGTCAGATGCTCTTCACCACGGCGGAGAACCCACAGCAGCTGATGGAGGTCTCCGGCATTGTCGCCGGGGAGTATGACGACATTTTTTATACCGAGTACAACGGAAATCTGGCCAGCTTAAATATCCAGCGTGCCTTTGAGGTTACGGTAGAGGCGGATGGACAGGCATCCACTGCCTATCTGACCGAGGGCACGGTGGAGCAGGCACTCGAACAGATTGGAATGGTGCTCGGGGAGCACGACTACACCGAACCCTCCCTCAATACATCACTCAATGAGGGGGACACGGTGACCGTGCATCGGGTCGAGTACCGAGATACCGTGGTGCAGACCGAAATTGAGCCGCAGACCGTCTATCAGGAGACGAGTCTGCTCTACCGCAAACGCAATGCCACCTATCTGCTGCAGGAGGGGACACCCGGTCTGCGGGAGACAACCAGCCGCGAGCGGGTCGTTGATGGGGTGGTGGAGTCCTCAGAGGTCATCAAGGTTGAGGACGTCATCCCCGCACAGGACACGATTGTGATGCGTTATGGCGCAGGTGCGGCGATCTCACCGCTCTCCGCGCCGGAGGGCATTACCATTGAAAATGGGGTGCCCAGCAGTTACCGCAAACTGCTGACCGGAAGGGCGACCGCCTACTCTGCGAGCCGTGGCCGCGGTTCCTCCGGTTTGGGGCTATATCTTGGTACAGTTGCGGTAAATCCGGCAGTGATCCCTTACGGCAGTCTGATGTATATCACCTCGACAGATGGGCGGTTTGTGTATGGGTTCGCGATCGCTACCGATACCGGCGCTGCGATGCAGGAGGGACACGCACTGGTGGATCTGTTCTATGAGAGCTATGACGAGGCGATGCTTTCTGCGGTCCAACAGGTTAATGTGTATCTGCTGTAACTTATCCCGTACTGTAAAAAAGTATCTATGGCGAGAGCCGCGAGAAGATTGAAAAACTAAGAAGGACGCCCTTGGGAAAGAAAAACTTCCGGGGACGCCCTTCTTCTTTGTGAAAAGATGTTGAAAGAAAAAGTTTTTCTGAGCGTCAGAGAGAAAAAATTTAGACCTCTCCAGTTGGACAGAGCGCGAGTGCGGATAGGGGAACGAATCAGAGGCACAACGGGCGCAGTGCATGGGAAAGCAATGTCTTTTTACTGCACTTTCTTTTTTATCACAAAACAAACAGGACCCGCGGCGATGCCGCGGGTCCTGCTTGTTCTTTTTAATATCAACGACAGAGCATAGGATCTTTATCGATTAAAAGACCGCAATCACGGTGCCCTTGTAGGTATTCTCAATATAGCTCTTGACCTCGGGGCTGGTCATCGCTTTGATCAGGGCCTGAATCTCGGGGCGGTCATCACCCTCACGGATTGCGAGAACATTCGGATAGGTCTGAGCAGCTTCGCTGGTGGCGTCTTCCTTTGCGATGGCGGTATCGGCAATGCCGGCGCCCAGTGCATAGTTGCCGTTTGCAACGCCGAGATCCACATCAGCCAGCAGGTTCGGGATCTGGGCGGCAACAACCTCTTCGATCTTCAGGTTCTTCGGATTGTCCACGATATCCGCAACGGTGGCGGAAAGGCCGACCCCATCCTTCAGGGTGATCAGTCCCTGTGCAGCGAGCAGCTGCAGAGCGCGGGCCTCGTTGGTGGTGTCATTGGGCACGGCGATGGTGCCGCCGTCGGGCAGATCCTCAAGGGTTGCGGTTTTGCCCGGATAGATGGCCATGGTCTCGAAGTGGACTTTGGCGCCAACTGCCAGATGGGTGCCGTTCTCGGCGTTGAACTCCTCGAGATAGGGCTCATGCTGGAAATAGTTTGCATCCAGCTCCCCGGCCTCAAGAGCGGTGTTCGGGATGATATAGTCGTCAAACTCCTGCACCACCAGATTGATCCCCTGTTCAGCCAGCAGCGGCTTGACCACATCATTCAGAATCTCAGCATGAGGGGAGGGGGAAGCGCCGACGGTCAGGGTCACGCTTGCGGCGGAAGAACCGCCCGATGTGCTGGCAGCAGAACTGCTGTCGGTCGACGACGAGCTGCTGCCCGAAGAGCCGCAGCCGGTCAGAATCAAGGACAAAGCGAGTGCGGCGCTTGCCGCAGCAAGAATAGTTTTGCGTTTCATATCTCAAATTCCTCTCTTTTGTTCAGATTTTCGTTCTCATTTCTCACAATAGAACACGTGTCATTTAAAACTGGGTTGAAATCCACTCAAGAAGGTGTCAATGCCGGTTCAGACAGAGCACAGCGTCCTGTGCGGCACCCGTCCGCGGCGTCCCGCGGCGGTGATCTGACCCGGTATCAGCCAAAGGGTCAAGAGCGGTTTCTTTTATCAATCCGGTTTGCAGTAAAACCGAAGATAAACTGAATGAGGCAGACGATGATTACCAGCAGCAGGATGGTGAAGAGCATCACCTCGGTCTGGTAGCGGTAGTAGCCATACCGGATCGCGATATCGCCCAGACCGCCCGCGCCGACGGTACCGGCCATGGCCGAGTAGCCAATCAAGGTAATCGCGGTGATCGAGAGGCCACGCACCAGACTCGGGAAGGCCTCGCCCAACAGCACATGCAGGATGATCTGAAAACGGGTAGCACCCATGCACTCGGCGGCTTCAATGACGCCGGTATCGACCTCCTGCAGGCTCTGTTCAACAAGGCGCGCGACAAAGGGCGCGGAACCGATCACCAGCGGTACAATGGCAGCGGTGGGTCCGATCGCCTTGCCGGCGACCAGTCGGGTAAAGGGAATCAATGCGATAATCAGGATGATAAAGGGGATGCTTCGGCCGATGTTGACCACCCAACCGAGTACCCGGTTAAGGGGAAGATTCTCATGAATGCCGCCCTTGGAGGTGGTGTAGAGCAGGACGCCGAGCGGCAGCCCCAGAAGGTAGGCCAGCAGAGTGGAACCGATTACCATGTAGAGGGTGGCTCCCAGCCCCTCCAGCAAAACCTCTTTGAGAGAAAGAATCGTATCAAGCATGTTTGCGTCCTCCTTCTACTCCGAGCAGCAGCCGTGTAATACTGCTGCGCGGACGTGCAAAGATCTCATCGGTGCGGCCGCCCTCGGCAAACTGTGCGGCATCAATTACGGCGACCTTGTTGCAGATTTCCCGCACAACCGCGATCTCGTGGGTGATGACAACAATGGTAACCCCCAAACGATGGTTGACCTCGCGGAGCAGCTCCAGCACCTGACGGGTGGTCAGCGGATCCAGCGCGCTGGTCGGCTCATCACAGAGCAGAACCTGCGGATCGGTGGCCAGTGCCCGGGCGATTGCAACCCGCTGACGCTGCCCGCCGGAGAGCTGTGCCGGATAGGCGTCCGCCTTGTCGGCAAGACCAACCAGTTCCAAAAGGCGTTCTACCTTGGCGTCTCGCTCGGCACGGGGAACACCCGCCAGCCGCAGGGGGAAGGCGACATTTTGCCGGACGGATTTCTGCATCAACAGGTGATATCCCTGAAAGACGACCCCCATCCGCCGACGCGCCGCCAGCAACTGCTTGCCGCGCAGGGAGGCGAGATCTACGCCGTCCAGCAGGACCCTGCCCTCGGTGGGCCGCTCGAGCATGGACAGGCAGCGCAGCAGGGTGGACTTGCCCGCACCGCTCATCCCGATAATGCCGAAGATGTCACCATCTTCAATGTCAAAGCTGACCCCGCGCAGCGCGGTCACCTCGCCGCTTGCAGAGTGAAACACCTTGGTGAGATTTTCGATTCGGATCATAATGCAAATCCCCTTTCTGACAAAAACAAAAGAAAAAGCCCTCGTCCTTGAATTACTTCAAGGACGAGGGCTGTATGCTCCCGTGATACCACCTTGGTTTATCCCATGCTCACGCAATGGAATCTCAGCAACTGCTCCGGCAAAGCCTTTTACAGTCTGCCACTGTAACGGGTGGACCCGTCGCGGACTAACCAACGGCTCGCCCGCGCAGCTCAAAGACCATCTTCAGCAACTTCCGCTTTACCCCTTCGCACCAAACGGGGCTCTCTGTGAAAGCATCCGACGCCTACTCTTCTCATCAACGCCTTTTCTTGTTCGGTTGTGATTCCAATTATACATGTGTTTTTCGGTTTGTCAACCATGGGGATAATCCAAGGATTCTCCTCAAATAGAACAAAATTTTAAAAAGATTGCACAATTCTATCAAAAAACAGTGTCAGAATTCCCCATTTTTTCGTTTTCCGGTGGACTGGCCGGGTCCTCTGTGCTCGCTGTAAAATTGGGGGGAGAGGGTTCCTCATCAGAAACGAATTGGGGGAAAACAGGCTGGCGAATCAGCACCACTCTGGTATCACACAACCGGTCGGCAAAGGTGCGGTGACGCCGGTCAAAGAGCGCGAATATGTAACCCAGCAGCAGGAGGTTATTGAGAAAGCGCCCCACAGTCTCGCGATAGACCACATCCAGCCAGCCAAGGTGCTCGGTCCGGACGCTGACAATCCGCATACCGCATACCCGCTTGCCGGGAGTGGTGCCAAACGCCCCCTCAAAAGCGATGAAATAGAGTGCAAAAAACGCCGCAAGGATCAGATCCGCGATGGTGTAATGAAAAAAGACAGCCTCCGAGCTGATGCCGGCCATCCCCAGCAGCGAGAGCAGCAGACGCATCGGAAAACAGAGCAGCAGCCAGAGCAGAAGGTCAAGAACAAAGGCAGCGCAGCGGCGAAAAATACCGGCCGCCATCGGTTCAGCCTGCGTATACATACATCGGCACCCCGCTTTGCTCGGTTTCAGCCAGTTCTTCCAGCGTCTGGAGATCGCTCTTGGGCAGAAGTTCGCTGACGGCGCCCAGCAGCCGGTCCAGAACTGTGTCCTCGGAGAAATCGGTGTAATACGGCTGCGCACCGGTCTCCTCACAGAATGCGTCCAGTGCGTCGTCGTAACTGGTGATCTCATCGATCAGGCCGTTGCTCAGCGCCTGCTTTGCGGTGTAGATCCGACCGTCCGCCAGCTTGCGGACCTCGGCATCGGTCATGCCGCGCCCCTCGCAGACGATGCCGACAAACTGGTCATAGGCCTCGTCCACCACGCTCTGGTAGATGGCGCGCTGTTCATCGGTCAATTCAAGATCGCTGGCACCCATCGATTTGTTGCGGCCGCTGGTGATATAGATGGACTCAATGCCCAGCTTTTCATAGAGTTTGCTGACGTTGGTGTAGCTCATGATGACGCCGATCGAGCCGGTGGTGGTGTTGCGGTCGGCAGAGATGTGATCGGCTGCCATTGCGATGTAGTAGCCGCCGCTCGCTGCCGTGGGCCCGAAAAAGGCCCAGATCGGCCGCCCGGTGACCTCCTTGTACTCCATCAGGGCGCGGTAGAGCTCATCCGATTCATACACCCCGCCGCCGCCGGTATCAAAATAGAGAAAGATCCCCTTGTTGGAGTCATCATACTGCAGCTGCTCCACATAATTGAGGGTTGCATTGTGATGGTAACTGGGCTGGTTGAAGCCCAGCGCATCTCCGCTGGCGTTCTGAATGGTGCCGACCACACTGATGACGGCAAAGCTGTCCTGCCCGATCATCATCTCGTCGGCCAGCTGTGCACCCTGCCGCAGCGCAACGGCGGTAATGCTGCCAAGCAGGCCGGTGATGATCAGTGCGATCGCGGCGATTACCACCCCAAAGGTCTGTTTTTTAGTCATCTCAGGTTCACCTCGTTTTCGGCAAGGCCGAAGATCGTTTCCCCTTTATTATACCGACAGATTGGAAAAAGGGCAATCATATCCCATTGCACAGGCAAAAGACGGCGGGTATAATTGGGCCAAAGGGGGAATTGCGGTGGAATCAAAGATGCGGCGCACCGAGCGCGAGCTGGGACAATGGGAGGAGATTCGGTCGGTCTTGGAACATTGCCGGGTTTGCCGAATCGGCTTGCAGGACGAGGAGGGAATGTATATCGTTCCTCTCAATTTTGGGTGGGAGATGCAGGGAGAGGAACTGAATCTGTATTTCCACAGCGCGCGGGAGGGGCGCAAGCTGCGCGCAATCGCAACAAATCCGCAGGTGGCCTTTGAGATGGACACAGGACACCGGCTGATGCCGTCGGAAGAGCCCTGCGGATGGAGTTTTCGCTATGAGAGCCTGATCGGCAACGGGGTTGCACAGCTGGTGGAAGACCCGGCGGAAAAATGCCGCGCGCTTTCCCTGCTGATGCACTGCCAGACCAAAAGCGCTTTTTCCTTTACTCCGCAGCAGGCGGCAGGGGTTGCGGTGATCCGCCTGCGGGTGACCCGTGTGACCGGAAAGGCAAACCGCTGACCGGGGATGCCGGACAATTTTTTGAGGAAGACGAAAGCGGCTGTCCGGCAATGTACAATGGAATAAAAAAACACTGCACAGCAGACGGAAGAGGCCTGCTGTGCAGTGTTTTTTCAAAAGACTAAGAGATTTTTACAGCGTGAATTTTCCGGGGATAAACTGCGAAGAGATTATTTTTCCTCCCAGATCGGCTCCTTGAGCACCCAGCGGCCGAAGCTGTCCTTCTCAAAGAGATCGGTGTTGTAGAAGCGGTCCAGAATCGACCAGAACTCACTTTCAGAGTAACCGCAGAATTCACAGAAATCCCGCACGCAGAGAGGATCCAGAGCGCCGTCCCGCTGCTTGATGATGGGGATGGCCTCCTCCCGGGTCATCAGCCCGTAGCGGATGTAGCGGGCGGTGTAATCGGTGGCTGCGGCATGGCCGAATTTCGGATACTTCAGCCAGCTGTGTACAAGATAGGCACGGGAGTCAATCTGGTCAAAGTTCTCGGCGTGATGGGTGCGGTCCCATTCGTGGGTCAGATCGTGGAACCCGTGCGCCTTGGCGACCTGATAGTTCCGATAGCTGTTCCAGGGCAGGAAATAGCTCATATAGAAGGGATCCAGCTTGGCCAGTTCCTCGGCGGAGGGGGCCTCGGTCAGGATCAGGTCATTCTCACTGACCCCATAGCTGAGCAGTTCCTCCTTGGGGAATTCGACTGCAACGCCGTTTTCAATCTGCCCCTTGGCGGAATAGGTCTCCTCATCGGCGTTCCCGCCGTACTCAAAGCTGACATTCTCACCGTAGCAGAGGAACGGGGTGTTGAACTTCGCCGCCATGTGCAGCGGGAAGGTGTAGATCAGCCGGTCGACATACCAGGTCGGTTTGCCGTATTTTTCGAAGAAGGCACGCATCAGCTTTTTCTGGGCCTTGATGTTCGGCTTGCAGCTGATGATGGTGCAGCCGAACTCCTCGCTGATATTCTTGAGGTTGTGCTTGCCCGCCTCGGTCATCGGGAAGTTGTCCTCCACGCTGAAGAGGATGGGGTTCATGTGCATGACCTCTTTGAGGATATACACCTGAAAATGGCTGTCCTTGCCGCCGGAAACAGCGACGGCGCAGTCGTAGCCGCCGGGGCCGTTCATCCCGCGATATTTGTCGCACATCGCCTCAAACTCTTTCCAGCGGGCGTCCCAGTCCACCTGTTTGCGGTGCTCGTAGTGACGGCAGGCCGAGCAGACACCTTCCTCGTCGAAGGTGATGCCGGGCCGGGTGTCGGGCATGGTGCATTTTTTGCAGTATCTCATCAGAATATCTCCTTATCATGTTTGGATCGCCGTGATGCGGATGTTGCCCCCACAGGGGCTTTTCCTTATTGTACCCGATTTTCCCCCGCTTCACAAGCCGCAGGGACTGTTTTGCCGGGATCAATGCAGCGGTGGATCTTCTCCTCCCAAAGGGCGATCTGCTCCTTCGAGACCTTTGCCTTCTGGATATAACCCCAGATTCTCCCCGCAAAGGAGGCGAACGGGGGACAGATCCTTGCAAATCGCGCCGGGTCAAGATGCACTGCATCCATCGCGTGGATGCCCATCAGGGCAAAGAATTTCAGCCAGTTGAAGTGCGGCTGGAACCCGGGGCCAAACGGGTCGTCCCGCGGCTCCTCGCGGTGGACCTGCTCGAGCAGATCCGCCATCCGCAGATAGGCGGCACGCTTGGGATCGCTGTCAAAATACCCCTCGATGACCGATCTGTCCAGCGGAAACCCGGACGGGGGACCGTCCAGCGCCGCGGCAAAGCTGTCATAATCGACGAGGTATTGTCCGTCCCGATAGATCACCGGGTCAAATTCGTGGGGAATCGGCATCGGCCGCAGGATCCGGCATCCCTTTCCGGCAAAATAGACCTCGGCGATTGCGGTACTCATCCAGATGAGGATATCATCGGCTGCGACAATCCACTGCTTGACCGAATCCTCAAATAAGACATGGAAATTCGGCCGTTTTTCCGCCAGCGCGGACAGCGCAGGGCTGTTCCACTCGGAGGGGTGGCGGCGGTAGACCAGCTCCACCTCGGGATGAACTGCGAGATATCGGTCAAACCAGTCGAGGGTCGCCGCCATCGATTCCCGGTTGACCCGGGCAAATTCGGTGAAATCCTGCCCTGCCATCCGGGAGAGCTCCCGCACCTCATCCTCTCCCATCGAGGCGTATCCGAAGCTCGAGATATACAGCAGCAGCCGCTTGTTGGGGTCAAGGCCGAATCGCTTGCAGAGGGTGGCCTTGTCCTCGAAGTAGCCGGCAAACTCCGGCCGGAGAAAATCCATCATGATCGCACCGGTCACGGGCGCATTCTCAGGCGGAACACCGTGGTCGATCAGCCGCTGGCGGGTCCGTTCTCCCCAGCAGGTCTGCACGCAGCGTTTGGCATTGCCCTCAAAGTTGAACCACGGCTCGGCCTCCTGCGTGTCCGAGAGCATCTGTTCCCAGTGCAGGTTGACCACCCGCCGGCACCGGCCGACGTTGTTGTAGACATGGCTGTTCAGCCCCTCGTTGTCGTACAGGTTGCTCGCCACGAGAACCCGGGGTTTCCGGTAGGTGAAATACTTGAGTTTTTTGCGGTCAAGAAGCTGGCGGATCTCAACGGAATAGCCCCGCCGTTCCAGCTCGGCTTTGAGCAGGAGCAGGCTCTCATACTCCCGCACGACATGCTCATAGAGAATCAGAAAATCCAGTCCCATCATGCCACCTCGCGAAACAGGATCCGGGTCCACTCGGGCAGCCCGTGAACCGTGTCGATATGAAATCCGTCATAGAACATCGTGTCCGGCCAGTCGGGCGGGTTTTCCCACTCGCAGTCCAGCAGCTGTGCGCCGCAGTCTTGCAGCGCTTCGAGCGCCGGCTGCATCGCATCGTCGATGCCCAGCGGTTCGCAGACCAGCTCGCGCACGCTTTTGTCCATCGGGGGAAGCACGATGGTCAGCGCAATGTCGTGCTGCGCGCAGAAATCCGCCATTCCGAGCAGTTTTTCCAGCGCTTCCTCATTGATCGAAAAGCGGCTCTGTGCCGGGGTGGCCTCCCGCATCGCCTTGGCCATCTCGGCGGCGTTGGCAAGGTTGCCCTCTTCATCGTAAACCCGCTCGGGCAGGGCGCCGCTCACCGCACAGTTGCCGTAGAGGGTTGCGGCGTAATCGATCAGATCCCGCCGGTAGGGCAGGGGCGCTCCGTCCTCCTGATATTCGTCAGGGGTGTGCTCGGCAGTCTCCTCCACATCCGGCCGGCCGGCCAGTTTATCCCCGATCACGGTCAGGGTGTTGATGTTGTATTCGAGGTTGAACAGATAGGCCGCCGGGTTTTCCAGCTGGGTTTCTACCGCGGACATCCGGTTGACGGTGCGGTAGGCGGCATTGAGGGTGTAGAAGGAGAGGCCGAACACCACCCGCTCGAGATCCGGGTTTTGCTCATAGAGATAGTAGAACTCGTCAATACTCTCCTCAAGGCTGGCCCCGCCGTAGGAGACGTTTGACCAAGAGAGACCGGACACCTCATCCACCAGCTCCATGTCAAAATGGGCCATCCGGCTGTCCCCCAGAATGATGTTGACCTGTGGATTTTGCTGATAGGCGCGCAGCCGTGCGATGGGGGCATTGCCGTTTCCATCCTCCCGCAGTCCGAAGTAGTTGTTCGGCTCAAAGGCGACAAAAACGGCAAAATACACCGCCAGCGGCAGCAGGGCAAGGGCGAGCTTTGCAACAAATTTTTTCATCCCGCACCTCCTTTAAAAGCCGGCATAGGCAAAGCTGACGGTGCCGAAACCGCCGCTCTGCATGATATAGGCGACGAGTACACAGCCGATCAGCAGATAGTAAATCGCCCACCGCACCGGCAGGCGCAGCTTTGCCACCGTACCGATCACCGGCTTGTCCCGCAGCCTGAAGCACTGTACCCAGTCGGCACAGAACGCGAGGGCGAGCACCGCAAAGAGAAAGGCAAAATACCCCGCCACCATGATCGGTTTGGCGTAAAAGCCGGCCTCGACCGCAGCGGCGGTCTCGGCGGCGAAGCCGCCGATCGACCAGCCGGTGAACATCCTACCAAGGCAGGACAGCGCATCCGACACCCGTCCGTCGGCCAGCAGACCGACCCGGAAAAAGACAAGGCTTGCCGCCCAGAGCAAAAAGACCAAAACGGTCTTAAAGGTCCGCAGCGGCAGCCCGGGGCGCTTTTTCGGCTTTTTGTAATAGCGGTGCAGCAGCTCCTCTCCGACCCGGAAAACGGCCTGCAGTACCCCCCAGACGACAAAAGGCCAGCTGTTGCCGTGCCAAAAGCCCGACAGGATAAAGACGATCGCGACGCTGGAGATCATCGGCGGATTCTCCACCCGCTTGCCGATCACTGGGAGCCGGCTGGTCCACCGGCCCCAGACCAGCGGCAGAAAAACGTAGTCCTGCAGCCAGCTGGAGAGGGAGATGTGCCAGCGGTTCCAAAAACCGGAAAAGTTGGTCGCAAAATACGGGGTCTTGAAGTTGGTCGGGATCTCGAGCCCGAGTGCCAGCGCGACTCCCTGCGCGATTTCGGAATAGCCGGAAAACTCGAAATACAACTCCAGCGCGTAGAGCAGGGCGGCGAAGATCAGGGTCAGCCCGCGGTAGTCGGACAGATGCTCAAAGATCTGGTTGACATAAAGCCCCAGAATGTTGGCGACCGCGACCCAGCGGAACAATCCGGACAGGCACAGCCGCAGCGCATCGGTGCATCGGCCGGCATCCCACCTGTGCGGGGTGTGCAGCTGGGGCAGCAGCTGCCGTGCGCGGCAGATCGGGCCGCTGGTGATGGTGCCGAAGAAGGTCACAAAGGCAGCGTAGGCGACAAGATCCCGCTCAGCCGGCATATCGCCCCGGCTGACATCCACCAGATAGCTGATAGTTGCAAAGGTGTAAAAGCTGATGCCCAGCGGCAGTGCGAGCTTGGCAAAGGAACCGCCTGCCGTCCCCAGCAAGGTGGGGAGCAGGGCGTTGTAGTATTTAAAGACAGCGAGTACCGCGAGCACGCTGAGAATTGCAGCGGCGGTGAGCCGGCGGCGGCGCGTCCCCCCAGCCCGCTCGATGGCGCGTGCCATACCGTAGGTGAAGAGGACGTGCAGTACGAGCACCAGCGCAGAGAGCGGCTGCCCGCCGAGGTTAAAACCGTAGAAGAGACGGCTGGAACCCAGCAGCACAAGATTTTGCCAGCGGGCCGGCACGAGATAGTAGACCAGCACCACGCAGGGGAAAAACAGCGCAAAGCCGGCGGAGGTAAAGGTCATGGAAAAACTCCTTTCAACAAAAACGGCCCGATCAAAGACGGGCCAAAATGCAACAAAACAAACTGCCCCTTCTGCGCAAAAAAAGAGGCGAAATCCGTAAATAAAGTGCCTTTCGAACCGTTTTATTATATAGTAAGAGCGCGCGGATGTAAAGGCAAAAACCGGCTCATGCCGCCTTTTATTGATATTGGACACAATTTATAGTATACTTAGCAACGAAAGAACCCCCAAAAGACAGCTGCTATGGGGGGCCGCCCCGCCGGCTTTTTGCGCGGGGAAGCTGCTGTTGCTGGATGGAAAAAATAAATGGGCTGTACACTGCGGTGTACAGCGGAGAGGGATCGTGTATGTCGCACACTTGTATGGTCACCGGCGCCGATGGGTTTATCGGCAGCCATCTCACTGAGGAATTGGTCAAACGCGGGGAGCGGGTCAAGGCGTTCTGCCTGTACAACTCCTTTAACTCCTGCGGATGGATCGACACCCTGCCGCCCGAGATCCGAAACGAGATCGAGATTTTTATGGGGGATGTCCGAGATCCCAATGGGGTGCGCACCGCAATGGCGGGCCAGCAGAGGGTCTATCATCTGGCCGCGCTGATTGCGATCCCCTTCAGCTATTATTCGCCGGACAGCTATGTTGATACCAACATCAAGGGGACCCTCAATGTGTTGCAGGCGGCGCGGGACCTCGATACCGAGCGGCTGATGATCACCTCGACCAGTGAGGTGTACGGCACAGCAAAGTATGTCCCGATTGACGAGAACCACCCCTATCAGGGGCAGAGTCCCTATTCGGCGACCAAGATCGGGGCGGACCGTCTGGCGGAGAGCTTCTACCGCAGTTTTGATCTGCCGGTATCGATTGTGCGGCCCTTCAATACCTTCGGTCCCCGGCAGTCGGCCCGCGCGGTCATCCCGACCATTATCACCCAGCTGCTGGCCGGCCGCACCGAGATCCGTCTGGGCAATCTCTCTGCGACGCGGGATTTCAACTATGTCAAGGACACCGCCGCCGGATTTATGGCGATTGCCGACTGCGACGAGGCGGTGGGACAGGAGATCAACATCGCCACCGGGCGGGAGATCTCGATCGGTGAACTGGCGGACGAGCTGATCCGTCAGATCAACCCCGCGGCGAAGGTGGTCTGCGAGGAGCAGCGGCTTCGCCCGGCAAAGAGCGAGGTCGAGCGCCTGCTGGGAGATGCGACCAAGCTGCGGCGGATGACCGGATGGGCGCCGAAATACACCTTTGAGCAGGGCCTTGCCGAGACAATTGAGTTCCTGCGCGGCAACCTTTCCAACTATAAGGTGGATGCCTACAATCTGTGAGGGATCTGCCGGGAAGCGTACAAAATCATTTGCCGGGAGGCAGAGATGAAGAAGATGGAAAGGATCCTGCACGCGGCCGGTTTTCGGTGGGGCATCGCCTGCCTTGCCGCCATTGCGGCCGGGATCGGGATCGTCTATTATTGGCGGGTCTTTTATGAATTTTCGGAGATTCCGCCGCTGCCCCTGACCCTCATTGCCTGTGTGCTGGCACTGGCGGTTGTGGGCGGCGCATTTTTGGTGCTGCGCTGCAAGAACTTTGCATCCAGAGCGGCCCTTGCGGTGCTGCTGTGTGGGATCTGTTTTTGCTTTGCCAATCCGCCGATGCAGGCCCCGGATGAGGGAAGCCACTTTCTGCGGGCCTATGCGATCAGCGAGGGGCGGTTTGACTTTGACGGGGAGCGGGGCTACCCCGATGATGTCAATGCATTGATGACCAGTTTCCCCGGCGCGTGGGTCAACGGGAATACCAGCTATTGGCTCAAGACGGACAAGGACGGCAATGTGAGCGGTGGCGGATCGAGCGAGAATTTCGCCATCAAGGTGGTGGATGGCCAGCGCATTGGACTGGGAGAGCGGTTTGCCGTCTATCGCCAGATGTGTGTTGAGGGCAATGCGCCCGCCGTGACCGAGCCGCAGGTGGTTCAGCTGCTGCCCTACCTGCATCAGGCGCTGTTTATGGCGGTGGCGCGGCTGCTGGGCTTTGGGGCGCTGGGGTGCCTGTATGCCGGCCGGCTTGCCAATCTCGCCGTCTATACGCTGCTCTGCTGGGCGGCGCTGCGCAACTGCAAGCGGTATGCGGGGGTGTTCTTCGCGATGGCCATCCTGCCGATGAGCCTTTATATCGCGGCCTCCTGCAACTACGATGCGCTGATGCTCGGGTTCTATTATCTGACGGTGAGCTATTACTGCGTAGATGAATTGCGGGATCGGGATCTTGCAGTCTTTGCATTTGCCTTTATTATGGTCAACACGGTCAAGCCCTGGATCAACCTGCTCTGGATTGTCATTCCGCTGATCCTGCCCTCCCGCGTCTGGAAAGCGCGGATCAAAAAGTGGCAGCTCGCGGCGGCAGTATTGGTGCTGGCACTGGGCATGATTCTAGTGGTGGAATGGTACGGCCAGAGCTTCCGGGTCAACTTTGATGAGGGCCGGATGCTGGGTGAGACAGTCAGCATGTCGGGACAGCTCTCCTTTGTGCTGTCCCATCTGCCCCGCACCCTGATGGTCTTTGTCGGCAGCCTGTATGAAAACGGACTGTTCCTCACAAAACTCGGCGTATTCGGCGCGTTGGATCTCGAGATCCCGGTTATCGGAATGCTCTCTCCGCTGGTACTGCTGCTGGGCGCCGCGCTGAGCACCCATGAGCGCAGCAGTTTGACCCCCCGCAGTGCCGCGGGGCTGGGACTGCTGACCGCGCTGTATACCGGCGGGGTGCTGGCCGCCCAGTATATCACCTATACTCCGGTGGGAATGGTGCGGGTGCTGGGGGTTCAGACGAGATATTTGCTGCCCGCTTTCCTGATGCTCTTTGTGCTGGTCTCGGCGCTGCTCAGCCGGGTGCTGGAGCCTGCCCGGCCGGGAGGACGGGGGGCACAGGTACTCTGTCTTTGCAGCTGTTCGGGTTTTGCACTGCTGAGCGCAGTTTTGTTGGCGCAGCACTACTTTATCGGTCCGGTCTGCATTCTGCCGAGCTGAGGACGGACCAAAGGCCGAGAAAAGCGGAATGTGTTTTGCGCTTTTTGAAATGCTCTGCGCTGTGCATGGATCCGGGTGCGGTTGATGTGCTGGAGAATGCTCAGAAATAGAGATAGCCATGGTTTTGCCCATGGCTTGGATGAAACGACAGGCGGCTATCCGGCCGCCGGGGAGGTTCTCTTTTGATCGAGGGATTGCTTTTTCTGCTGACATTTTTGGGAGTCGCGGTCATGTCCGTTCTCTATGCCGCCCGGCTGAAACTCTCATCCGGTGCAGCGCCGCTGCTGGTGATTTGCGGCACCATCCTGTGGTATAGCCTTGCCGGATGTTTTGATCTGCTGATACCGGCTGGGGTATTGTGGTGCGCATCGGCGCTGAGTGCCGCGGTTATTTTGGTGCTGCGCCGACGCGAGATCTGCTGGAGGGAGATCTTCGAGCCGGGGTTTGTCTTTTTTCTGATCGCTGCACTGGTCGCGATTCTCTATCTTGCGGTGCGCCAGCCGATCTTTATGGATTGGGACGAGTTCAGTTTCTGGGGGATCGCGGCCAAGGTGGTCAAATCCACAAACCGTCTTTATACCCTTGAGCCGGGCAGCATGGTGGGGGTCACCTATGTGCCGGGGCTGATTATGTTGGACTATGCATTCCAGTTTCTCGGCCTTTCCTTTGTGCCGTGGAAGGTCTTTGCTGCCTATGATATCCTGATGTTCGCGGTTTTTGCGGCGGGGATTTCCTTCTGCCGGCGCAGGCAATGGCATATCGCCGTTCCGCTCGCGGTGACCATGGTCCTGCTGCCCTATCTTTTGACCCTCTATTATCGGGATGTCTATGTGCGGCCGATCTATATGAGTTCCTATGCGGATATCCCTATGGGAATTTTGTTCGGCGCGGGGATCGCGGCTTATTTTGCTGCAGAAAAAAAGACCCCTGCGGTTTTGCTCTGCACCCTCTTTGCGGTGACGGCCGAGAGCATCTCAAAGGATATGGGATTTGCACTCTGTCTGATCGCCGCGGCGCTGGTCTGCTTCGACTTGCTCTTCCTTGAGCGGGGTGAGGTACGGCTTGCGGCGCTGCGCGGGGTGCCGGCAAAGCTGGGCTGGTGTGCGCTGATGGTGGGCCTGCCGACGGCGGCCTTCTTCGGCTGGGCGGCACATCTCTCGTCGGCGCTCTCGGTCAGCCGGTTTGATCTTGGCGGCAGCGGGCAGATGGGGATGGCAGAGATGGTAATCACCGGCATCGCAGAGCTGTTTGGATTTGGCCGCAGCGAAAAATTCGCGCAGGTCATGGCGGATATGTTGAGCGCCTTTTACACTTCCAGCATTACGATGTTCAGCAGCGGACTGGTGGTTGTGGTAGTGATCCTGACCCTGCTGGCGGGCGCGTGGCTGTGCGGTAATGACAGTCAGCGGTGCAAGGTCGCATGGTTCTCTGTCCTTTCTTCGCTGGGATTTGTCGCATTTTATGTCTTTAATATCTTCACCTATGTGTATATCTTCAAGGAGGCGGAGGCCTCTACCCTGAGCAACTATAACCGCTATATCTATCCCTACTATATCGGCTGGATGCTGGCGGCGCTGGTGCTGCTGGGGAAATGCGCCGCGGGATACACCGGTGCGCTGCGGCGCCGGGCGGCGATCTGGCAGGGGGCGCTGATGCTTGTGCCGTATCTGCTGCTGGCGGCTTTTTTGGCAATCTCCGGCAGCGGCGGGCGCACCCAGTGGATTGTGCTGCTGGCGGGGGCGGCGGCAATGGCGGCCGTGTTGGTGATCGGCGGGATCTATCCGAGAGCTCGCTGCCTTGTGCCGCTTGGCATCACCGCCTTTGCGGTGGTCTGCTGCCTTCGGGTGACTTCCTTGGTTCAGCCGCAGCTCTCGGTTGTTGACTATCCGGACAGCTATTTTGCCGGCCGCAAGGAGGACATCAAGAAAGCACAGGAGGTTGCGGATCAGCTGGAAGAGGGTACGCGGCTGTTTTATGTCTGCACCGGGGACGATGGCGGCAACTGGTTTAAGAGATATTATGATTTTTACCCCGATGTGATTCTGGACTACAGTCTGGGCGGCACGGGATTTGATGAGAGCGCCCGATTTAACAGCGTCTCGATCCCGCGGTTCTTCACGCAGGAACAGGCAGAGTATTTTATTGACGACGAGAAAGAGCTCACGCCGGAATTTCTCTGTGAGTATCTCGAGGCGAGCGGCTGTACTGCGATCTGGCTGGAAGAGGTGGATGACGGGTTCCGCGCGCTGTATGGGGAGCTTTTCACCGACGGCATCAGCGGAAAGTACAGCCTCTATCGCATCGAGGAAACTGCACAGGAGATGCGGTTTGTGCCGGTCGAGGAGGTGGCTGCGGAATGAAACGATTGATTTCGCTGCTGCGCGGCGTATTGAAAAACGATCGGCGTTTGGTCGCCGGTTGCTATCTGGCATTTTTCCTCGTCAGCTTGTTTTTTGCGTTCTACGGTTTTGCGGAGGACCGGATCCAGCGTGCGCTGGGGAATGTCGTCACGACCGAGATCAGCGCCGACGACTTTGACTGGGTCGATTTTGAACGGCAGGAGGACGGGAGCTATCTCACCCTTTCCCCCGATCCGAGAATGATTTTGAGGCAGGTGCCGGAGTATATCCGTTCGGTGCGGATCGAGGCGGAATTCCTCAACATGGATCCCGGAGAGTTCTGCATCTTCTACAAGCCAAACCCAGAGATGGAGGACTACGATGCAAACTACCGCGTCTGGGCATATATCGAGCCGGACGGCAGCTATTTTTTCCAGCTGCCGCGCGGCAAAGTCTACGGTTTTCGGCTCGATCCCGGTATCTACACCGGGATCAAGATGGAGATAACGAGCATCACCCTGAACCCGCAGCAGAGCTTTCTGTCCTGGTTTGTGCCGTCCAGAGTCTGGCTGCTCGCTCAGCTCGTGATCCCGGCGATGATTGCCGGGGCGATCAAATGTGTACAAATCGCTTTTGGGGGCCTGTGGCCCCGAAAACGGCTTGAAGATGGAGGGAGATAAAAATGGCAGAGAAGTTTATCCCGTTGTCAGTGCCGAATTTTTCCGGCAATGAAAAGGAGTACGTCAACGACGCAGTTGTCAGCGAATGGGTTTCCACCGGCGGCAGCAAGGTCGGGGATTTTGAGGAGAAGATTGCAGAGTATACCGGTATGCCGGCGGCAGTGGCCTGCAACAGCGGTACCTCCGGGCTGCATCTGGCCAATCTCGTGGCCGGTATCGGCCGCGGGGATGAGGTGCTTGCACCGGCGCTGACCTTCATCGCGGCGGTCAACCCCATCCGGTATGTCGGCGCTGAGCCGGTGTTCATCGGCTGTGATGACTCCCTGTGCATGGATCCGGTGGCGGCGGAGGCTTTTTTGGCTGAGCACTGCGAGATGCGGGACGGATGCTGCTACAACAAGCGCACCGGTGCCCATGTCAAGGCGATGGTGGTGGTCCATGTTTTTGGCAATATGGCGGACATCCCCGCTTTTCTGGAATTGGCAAAGCGGTACAACCTGATTCTGATCGAGGACGCCACCGAGGCGCTGGGAACCCGGTATACCGAGGGCCCTCTGGCCGGAAAGATGGCCGGCACGATGGGAGACGTCGGCGTGTACAGCTTTAACGGCAACAAGATCATGACCACCGGTGCCGGCGGCATGGTGGTCTCGAACCATCCCGATTGGACAGCGCGTGCAAAGTACCTCTCGACGCAGGCCAAGGACGACACCCTGCAGTTCATCCACGGGGATGTCGGCTATAACTATCGCCTGACCAATGTGCAGGCCGCGATGGGGCTGGCGCAGCTCGAACAGCTGGAAAAGTTCATTGTTCACAAGAATGAGATGCACGCCTTCTATACCGAGCAGCTGGATGGCAAAAACGGCTATCGCATCCTCGGTTTCCGGGACGGGGTGCGCTCCAACCGCTGGTTCTACAGCCTGTATCTCGAGGATCCCCGCCATCAGCGGGATGCGATGATTGCGACACTTGCCGAGCACAAGATCCAGACCCGTCCGGTCTGGGCGCTGATCAATGAGCAGAAGCCCTATCTCGGCAATGAGGCCTATGGTCTTGCGAAGGCGGAGGACTACCGCGCGAAGATCGTCAACCTGCCCTGCTCCACCAACCTGACACGGGAGGACGCACAGCGGGTGGTGGATCTGCTGCTCTCCCTGTAAGAGGGAAGAGAAAAAACAATCGAAACGGGGGGACCGCTTGTGAAGCTGGACGAGCTGCTGATTGCGGAGGATAAGACGGTGTTGGATGCGATGCGACGGTTGGACGAGACCGGGCACCGGATCCTCTTTGTCGCGCCGGGCGGCAAGCTCAAGGCGGTCATCACAGACAGTGATGTGCGCCGTCACATTCTGCGCGGCGGCGCGCTGGATGCACCGGTGCGGGAGATGGCGAATTATAGCCCCAAATGGATTCCGGTAGGCCAGCGGGCCAGCGCGCGGCGGCTGCTGCTCAAGTATTCGATCGACGCGCTTCCGGTGCTGGATAAGCAAGGGATCATCAGCGATGTGATCTTTGAGGGAGACCTCAACGTCGACACCCACAAAAAGACCGATCTGCCGGTGGTGATCATGGCCGGCGGGCTTGGCACCCGGCTGTATCCCTATACCAAGATTCTGCCAAAACCGCTGATTCCGGTGGGAGAGCTGCCGATTACCGAGCACATCATCAACCGGTTCAAGAGCTTTGGATGCCGGGATTTCACGCTGGTGGTCAACTACAAAAAGAACATGATCAAGAGCTACTTCAACGATCTGGAGAAGGACTATACTGTCCACTATGCCGATGAGGAGGCGCCTCTTGGCACCGGCGGCGGCCTGTCGCTGCTGCGGGGAAAGATCACGACCACCTTTTTCCTCACCAACTGCGACGTGTTGATCGATGCAGATTTTGGGGATATCTGTGATTTCCACAAGCGCAACGGCAACCTCATCACGGTGGTCTGTGCCTTCAAGCATCTCACAATTCCCTATGGTGTGATTGAACTGGGAGACTCGGGAGAGATCAAGCGGGTTACCGAAAAGCCCCAGATGAACTTTTTGACCAATACCGGGGTCTATGTAGTGGAACCGCGGGTCATTGAAGAGCTGGAGGATGGGGTGGCAATCGGCTTCCCCGACATCATGGAAAAATACCGAAACGCAGGAGAGAAGATCGGCGTCTACCCGGTCAGTGAGAACAGCTGGATGGATATGGGACAGTTGGAGGAGCTGGAGAATATGAGACGCCGGATCGAGGACCAAAACGGATGAAGAGGAAGATCCTTCCAACTGAAAAAAACGGATTTTGGCTGCTGTGTACCGCCCTTTTTGCGGCGGGAATGGTGCTGGCAATCTATTTTGTGCTGGGGATCGTCCCGTTTGGAGACCGGTCGGTGGTGACCGGAGATCTGGGCGGGCAGTACTTACCCTATTTTGCACACTATTCCCGCAGCTGGACCCAGAGCATGACCTATGGGCTGGATAAGGGTCTGGGCGGCAACCTGATCGGCCTTTTTGCCTATTATGTCAGCAGCCCGCTGAATCTGGTCTACCTGTTTGCCGACCCGGCCTCTTACAGCGCGCTGGCCGGCGGGGTTTTGGCTGCAAAGCTGATCGCTGCGGCGGTCAGCTTCTGCTTTTACCTCAACCGAAAGTTCTCGGGGCTCGGCGGATTTTCGGTCCCGCTCGCACTCTGCTATGGGTTTATGGCCTATAACCTCGTTTATGCGCAGAACATCATGTGGCTGGACGGGGTGATCCTGCTGCCGCTGGTGCTTTGGCAGGTGGATAAACTGGTTTTTCGACACAGTATGGTTCCGCTGATCCTGCTGCTGGCGCTGCTGATCTTGGCCAATTTTTATGTCGGCTATATGATCTGCCTGTTCTCAGCACTCTACCTGTGCTGGCTGCTGGCACAGCAGAAAACACCGGGGAAAGACTGGATGCAGGCGCTGGGACGGCTGCTGCTGTGCGGCGCGGTTGCGGCGCTGGTTTCAGGTTTCTTGCTGCTGCCTGCAATACTGGACGCACAGGGGACCAAGGGAGGTCTGTTTGAGGCATTTTTGGGCGGGTTCAATTACCAACTGAGGATGCTGCCCAGCCGGTTTACCTTTGCGCCGTTCCTGTGGGAGGAGATCGAAGCCGGTGCGCCGAACGTCTACTGCGGCTGTCTTGCGCTGGTGCTGGGGCTCTGCTTTTTCTTTAGTGATAAAATCAGCGCCCGCAAAAAGATCGCAGGCGGTGGACTGCTGCTGGTGATGGTTTTTTCCAGTTGGATCAGCGACCTTGATACCATTTGGCACGGCTTCAAGCGGCCGGTCTGGTTTCCCTGCCGCTATTCCTTCTTGATCAGTTTTACCCTGCTGCTTCTCGCTGCACAGGCGCTGCATTACGGGCTGCCGCGAATCCGCCGGCTGGCATGGGCAGGACTTGCCGGGATCGGCGGGGGCGTCTACGTCTACTTTGTCCGGCTGCGCAGCGCGACCGAGCAGAAACTGATATTGACGGCTGCGATCTGCGGCTTGTTCCTGCTGGTGTTCTTTCTTTTGCGCCGCCGCCCGCGCCGCTGGATGAGGGCTGCCTGTCTGCTGGCGGTGACCTGTGTCACGGCGGCGGAACTCTCCGCCGCGGGCGCGGTCACCCTGCGCAAGTTTGAAGAATACACCGATTCCGGCTATCGGGAATTTGTTTTATCCGGCAGTGAAACCGTTTTGGCAGTGCAGCAGGCCGACGGCGGAAGCTACCGGATGGAGAAAAATTTTTACCGCACTTTCAACGACCCGATGCTGTTGGGCTACTTTGGCACCTCGCATTACGGCTCCACCCAAAAGGAGGAGGAGCAGGGATTGCTGATCCGGCTGGGCTATTGTCCAAACCTCTATGCCAACGGCGCTTCGGTCGCATCGGACGCGTTGCTCGGCATCCGGTATCTCTTTACCCGGCCGGGAGAGGGCGCGCCGAACGCTGCGGTTTTGCAGCGGGAGGACATTACGGCTCCCTGGACGGTCTGGCAGAATCCCTATGCGCTGCCGCTGGTGCAGCTGTGTTCCGACCGGTGGCTGGATCAAGCGCTGCCGGAGGATCCCTTCGGTTTCCAGAACGCGCTGTTCAGCGCGCTGACCGGGGAAGAGACACTGGTACAGCAGCCGGTTGAGATCCGCGAGGGGACGGACGGTCTCACCTTCACCTGCCCCCGCGACGGGATCTATTCCTTCGTCGCGTTTGATGGGCAGACCGGAGAGCTGCAGATCAACGGCAGAGCGCGGGGGGACTACTTCGGGCTGTTCACCCCGTCCGGCTCGGTACAGGAGCTGGGAAGATACGCCGCAGGGGAGCAGGTCACCGTTTCGGTGGGAGGCAGCTGTCCGCCCTCGGCACAGGTGTTCTGGCTGGATGAGGCTGCTCTTGGCCGGATCAGCGATGAAAAAGCGGCGCAGCCGGTTTCTTTCGAGATCGGCAACGGCGGGATTCAGGCCAAGGCGACGGCGGAGAAGGGACAGATGTTATTCTGCTCGGTCCCCTATGAGTCGGGCTGGAGCGCGAAGATCGACGGCGAAAGGGCACAGACAGAGAATTTCGGCGGATTCCTCGCGCTGGTGCTGCCGCAGGGGGAACATCAGATTGAACTGAGCTATCGCCCGGCGGGATCGGTGGCCGGCGCAGGGATGACGGTGATCGGGATTTTGTGTACCGCATTGTTGGCGGGAAAGAACTATTTTGCAGAAAAGAGGAGGCGGATCGGATGAAAACCCTGATTATTGCGGAGGCGGGAGTCAACCACAACGGAGATCTCGCGCTGGCAAAAAAGATGGCGGTCGTCGCAAAGAACGCGGGGGCGGATATCGTCAAGTATCAGACGGCGGTGCCGGAACTGGTCATCAGCAAATTTGCCGAGAAGGCGGATTACCAGAAGGTGCAGACCGGGGATCATGAGACCCAGCTCGAGATGGTGCGGCGGATTCACTTTGGATTTGATGCGCACCGGGAGCTGAAGGCATACTGCGACTCGATCGGAATTCAGTATCTCTCGACCGCTTTCGATCTGCCCAGCATCGATTTTCTGGCTTCGCTGGATCTGCCGATGTTCAAGGTTCCATCCGGGGAGATCACCAACCTGCCCTATCTCGAGCGGATCGCTGCCTGTCACAAGCCGGTGCTGCTCTCAACCGGGATGAGCGAGATGGAGGAGATCGCTGCCGCCCTCAATGTGCTGCGGCTCGGGGGAGCGGGGGAGATCACCGTGCTGCACTGCAACACCGAGTACCCCACCCCGCCCGAGGATGCAAACCTGCGGGCGATGCTGGACATCAAGCAGCGGTTTGGCTGCCGGGTGGGCTATTCCGACCACACGCTGGGCATCGAGGCGGATATCGCCGCTGTTGCACTGGGGGCCGAGGTGGTGGAAAAGCACTTTACCCTCGACAAAAACATGGAGGGACCCGACCACAAAGCGAGCTTGTCTCCCTCGGAATTGATGGAGATGGTCTCCTCGATCCGCCGCACCGAGCAGATGCTTGGCAGCGGGCACAAGGGTGTTAGCTTTTCCGAGCGGCGGAACATCGCCATCGCCCGAAAGAGCATCGTCGCGGCGCGGGACATCGCGCCCGGCGAGACCTTTACCGAAGAGAACCTCACCGTCAAGCGCCCCGGTCAGGGAATCTCCCCGATGCGGTGGTATGATGTCCTCGGCCAGCGCGCAAAGCGGGCCTTTGCCGAGGATGAGATGATCGAGCTGTGAGCGGCGCGGCGAAAAAACAGGTCGCTGTCGTCACCGGCACCCGGGCGGAATACGGGCTGCTGCGGCCGGTTTGTGAGAAACTGCGGGAGAGCGAGCAGCTCTCCCTTGCGCTGGTGGTGACCGGCGCGCACCTGAGCGAGCGGTATGGGAATACCGTGACCGAGATTGAGGCGGACGGGATGCCGATTGCGGCCAAAATCCCGATCCTGAACCATCCTTCCACCGCTCTGGGCACCTGCCATACCATAGGGGATGCAATCGGGCTGTTTGCGGATTATTTTGCAGAGACCCGCCCCGACTGTGTTCTGGTGCTTGGGGACCGGTATGAGATCTTTGCCGCGGCGACTGCAGCGGCGGTGCTGCGGATCCCGCTGGCCCATATCAGCGGCGGGGATGTCACCGCAGGCGCTGCGGACGAGTTTTTCCGCCACTCGATCACCAAGATGGCGTCGATCCATTTCCCCTCCTGCGCCGCCTATGCGGCCCGGATCATCCGGATGGGGGAGGAACCGCGCAGGGTCTTCAACGTGGGCGGGCTCGGGGACGAGAATATCCGCACAATGCAGCTTCTGAGCAAAGAGGAGCTGACGCGGCGGTTCTCCTTTGATTTTAGCCATCCCTATCTGCTGGTGACCTATCATCCGGTCACCCTCGGCGGGGACCCGGCAGAGGAAGTAAAGGCGCTGCTTGCGGCGCTTGACCGCTTTCCGCAGCTGGGTCTGATCTTTACCAAGGCGAATGCCGATGCCGGCGGCGAGACGATCAACCGATTGCTCGATGAGTACACCGCCCGGCGGGCAAATGCCGTTGCCTTCACCTCGATGGGGGCGCTGGGATATCTCTCGGCGATGCGGTACTGCGAGGCGGTGGTGGGCAATTCCTCCTCCGGCGTAGTGGAAGCGCCGAGCTTTCAAAAACCGACGGTCAACATCGGGGACCGGCAGAAGGGGCGGCTGCGCTGCCGCTCTATCCTCGATTGCGGCACGGACACCGACGCGATCGAGCGGACGCTGCGGGTCGCGCTTTCCCCCGCTTTTGCACTGGGGTGCAAGAACAGCCGCAGCCCCTATAACGGCGGGGATACCAGCGGCAGGATCGTCAGCCTGCTGGCGGCATTTCTGGACAGTGACCTCGCCCATCGGCCCAAGGAGTTCTGGGATGCCCCCTCTGCTGCAGAGCAAGAGGAGCCGGAGGGCAGGTAGTCGCCCTGTGCAAAACGGGAATCTGTTTTTCGGCGCGGGGATAAAAGAAGAAAAAGGCCAATGCTTCCAGCACAGCGCGGCCGGTGGACAATTTCCCGGCAAGACGCTTTGACTGGAGCGGGAAGCTGGAGTTTGAGGTGAGAGGTATGGATTTTTTGATTGTAGGTCTTGGCAGCATGGGCAAACGCCGCGCCCGGCTGCTGCGCGGCATCGCACCGCAGGCGGGAATCTTCGGGGTAGACGCCGCGCCTGCGCGGCGGGAAGAGGCCAAAACGCTCGGTATTCCCGCCTACGAGAGCATTGATGCCGCGGTGGCAGACCGCCGGTTTGACGCTGCGCTGGTCTGCACCGCGCCGCTGGCGCATGCCGCCATCATCGGGCAGCTGCTCGATGCGGGACTGTCTGTTTTTACCGAGCTCAATCTCGTGCCGGACGGATACCGTGAGAATATGCAGAAGGCGCAGCGGAAGGGGCTGCTGCTCTTTCTCTCCAGCACCATGCTCTACCGCGGTGAGACCCAGTACATCGCGCGCCGCGTCAAGGAGTTTGACCGCCCGGTCAGCTATCTGTATCATATCGGCCAGTACCTGCCGGATTGGCACCCGTGGGAGAACTACAAAAACTTCTTTGTGGGGGATCCGCGTACCGGCGGCTGCCGGGAGATCTTCGGCATCGAACTGCCGTGGCTGCTGGATGCATTTGGTCCGGTGAAGTCGGTCTTTGCAGTCGCGGACAAGCTCAGTGCGCTGGAGCTGCCCTATCCCGACCGCTGGCTGGTCACCCTGACCCATGAGAGCGGCGTGCGCGGTCAGCTGGCGGTGGACATTGTCTGCCCCAAAGCGGTGCGCAGTTTCGAGGTCTTCGGAGAGGGGCTGCATCTGTTTTGGGAGGGTAATCCGAAAGAACTCTACGACTTTGACCACGACAGCGGGGAGAAACGGCCTGTCACGACCTACCAGACGGTGGAACAGGACCCCCGTTACAGCGATAATATCGTCGAGAACGCCTATGTTGATGAGCTGGCCGAGTTCCTCTCCTGCCTGCGGGGGGAGAAGACTGCCCGCTATGGCTTTGCCGAGGATCTTGTGACCCTCGGGGTCATCGATGAGATTGAGAGGAGCGCAAAAGGGTGAGAGCGTTGTTTGTCGGCCTTGGCTCGATCGGGACAAGGCATCTGAAAAATCTGCACGACCGCTGTGCGGCGCGCGGGCTGCCGATTTCGGTCGATGCGTTGCGCTCTTCCGACCGCCCTCTGCCGCAGGAGACCGCCGCACTGTTGGAACATCAATATACAAATAGTGATAAAATTGGACATTATGACCTTATGTTTATCACAAACCCCACCAATCTGCATCTGGAGACAATTCGGCAGCTCGGGGAAAAGGCGGATACCCTGTTTATCGAGAAGCCGATCTTTGACGATGGGATGCACAGTTTGGAGGAGGCCGGTCTTGTCGGGTGTCGGGCGCAGGTCGCCGCGCCGATGCGCTACTGCGGGGCGTTTCTCGCGCTGCAGAAGGAGCTTTGGGGCAAAAGGGTCTACTCCGCGCGGCTGATCTGCTCGAGTTACCTGCCCGACTGGCGACCGGGCGTGGATTACCGAACCGTCTATTCCGCCCGTCGGGAGATGGGCGGCGGAGTGACCATTGATCTGATTCACGAGTGGGATTATCTGGTGGATCTCTTCGGGTTCCCGCTGGAGAGCTGCAATTTCAAGGGAACCTATTCAGACCTTGAGATCACCAGCGACGACCTCTCGGTCTATATCGCACGGTATCCGACAATGCTTGCGGAGATCCATCTGGACTATTTCGGCCGCAGCTACCGGCGCACCGCCGAGTTCTTTGTACAGGAGGGGACCATTACTGCGGATTTTGGCGCGGGGACGCTGACCCGGGCAGACGGCAGTGTGGTCCACTGCGAGGAGCCGGTCAATGAGCGCTATCTGCGGGAGATGGACGATTTTCTTGATTTTGCACAGGGCAGGCGTACAGAGAGCGCAAACCCGCCCGAGATGGCGCTGCGGGTGCTCCGCCTGACGCTGGGGCAGCCGCTGTGAAAAAATATTTTATGCGGTTATTTTGAAGTTGTAAGGTTTTTTGCCGCGGGCGCGTTTTCACAGTAGAACCGCGGCGCAGAGGGAGGAATCAGGATGAAAAGGGTATTGATTACCGTCTGCGGCAGAGCGGGCAGCAAGGGCTTTCGAAACAAAAATCTCAAGGTGTTTTGCGGGGAGCCGCTGGTCTATTACACCTTGTCCGCAGCGGGGATGTTCTGCAGCCAGCGGCCGGACCTTGGGGTGGATGTCGCACTCAATACTGATTCGCCCGAGCTGCGTGAACTGGTGGCGGCGCGGTATCCCGAGGTGGTCAGCATCCCCCGCCCGGAAGAGCTGTGCGGGGATACGGTGCCCAAGATGGCAGTGTTTCAGCAGACCCTCGCCGAGATGGAGCGGCGCACCGGGGTTCCCTATGATTACCTGATTGATCTCGACATCACCAGTCCGATCCGCCGCGCACAGGATGTGGCAGGCGCATTCGCGGCAGCCGAGGCGCGGGAAGATCTCGACCTCGTCTTCAGCGTGGCGGAGGCGCGCCGTAATCCTTATTTCAACATGGTGAAGGTCGTGGGGGATCATGTTGAAAAGGTGATCGAAAGCCCCTATACCGCACGTCAGCAGGCGCCGGCAATCTATGATCTGAACGCCAGCATCTATGTGTTCCGTCGGAATTTTTTGGCAAACAATCACACCGGTATTCTCTGGGACGGCAAATGCGGCATCTATGAGATGTTTGATTCCGGAATTCTCGATATCGATTCAGAGGCGGACTATCGTCTGATGGAGGTCATCGCCGGACATCTGTATGACACCATGCCGGAATTTGCCGCCATCCGCCAGCAGATTCGCCGCTGAACGGCTGCATTCGACAGATTTTTCCACGGGGTGCGGATTGAAGTTTTGCGCTATCTGGGGTATGATAAGAACAAAGCCGCCGCGGCTTTCAGAGAGAACCAATAAAAATCAGAGGGCGGTTGTTCGCCCATGGAGATGATAAATTGTCCACCTATCGCGAATTTAGAGCCCAAACAAAGAAAAAACGCCGCCGCAGATTGTTCCAGCGGTGCGCGATGCTGCTTCTGATTGCCGTTCTGCTGGGCGGATCGGCGTGGCTGATTGTGCAGCTTGCGGGTGGAATCGGCGCGGATTCCTCCGAGGCAGCCCAGAACAGCAGTTCTCTTGTGCAGACGGATGTTTCTCAGCCGGCAGGCAGTGAAGTGATTCAGAGCGGCCTGCTGACGGATGGTCCGATGGAAAAGACCATCAATACCTTTGATCCCATTACCCCGGATCGGCGGATGTATGCACTGCCGGAAAATGGAAAGGTGGATCTGTCCTACTTTGACGACGCCACCTTTGTGGGGGATTCGATCACGACCGGATGGGATGTCTACCGCAGCCAGACCGGTCTGCCGAATGCCCGGGTTGTAGCCGAAAAAAGCACCTGGCCGCCGGTGAACGGCGCCCTCTGGAAGGACCCGGATA
This sequence comes from uncultured Pygmaiobacter sp., assembly GCA_944388335.1. Classification (GTDB taxonomy): domain Bacteria; phylum Bacillota; class Clostridia; order Oscillospirales; family Ruminococcaceae; genus Pygmaiobacter. Next base: position 1,000 of record CALXIJ010000060.1, on the reverse strand, counting down.
CCGGGGAGATCTATGATCCGATGCAGGCGATCGCAGACACGGTGCCCAAAAAGGTCTATGTGATGTTCGGCACCAATGTGCTGGTGAGCGAGGGTGAGAATGTCGAGGACAAACTCATCAACGACTATGCGTCCTTTATTGATGATCTGGGGACCCGTATCCCGGGCTGCGAGATCTATATCCAGTCGATTTTGATCCCCACCGCGGAGGGGACCGCCTCAAAACCGGGACTCAATCCCGAGCGGATTAACCGGGTGAATGACCGGCTGGCCGCCCTTGCTTTCGAAAAGGGATGCCATTATCTTGATCTGCAGGAGCTGCTCTGTGCGCATGGGGTGCTCAACTGGGATATTGCCCAGCCGGACGGAATTCATATCAAACCGGAGGCATACGGCGCTTGGCTGAACTATCTTGCCACCCACACCGCCTATAATACCAGCGCGACCTATCTGGTTTCTCCCTATCCGGCGACGCAGACAGAGGATGCTGCAGTCTCAAGCACCCCGGCTGTCTGATCAAAGAAAAATATTTGATTTCAGCACCCCGGTTTTTTGCCGGGGTGCTCTGTTGTACCCCAAAAGGCGTGCCGCCTTCTTTGATACGCCCCAAGCCTTTTTTGCATTTCCCAAAGAGGAAGCGCCGGTTAGGGATGGTGTGTGAAGTGCTGTATGTTTAAAAATCCAGACTTCCCGAGAAGAAAAGCGAGGACGCAGTGGAAATTTTAAAATTTCCACAAAATTTTCAAATTTGCCGCAGACCTCGGTTTGTGCTTCGTGGTACAATAAAGAAAAAGAAAAAAATTTCCGCTGTTTTATTCGGGTTATCTGCCCTTGGCAGAGCTTTCGCTTCTCCAATACAGCGGAAAGGTCAAATTTTCAGCAGAATCGGAGTGGAACCTTTTGGATTACAGAAAATATGCCAGAACAGATGCAATCCGCCGGCGCAGACGGCGCAGTTTTCAGCGCTTTTGTTTCTTTTTGCTGCTTGCGCTGCTGCTGAT
>CALXIJ010000059.1 GCA_944388335.1 uncultured Pygmaiobacter sp. | reverse complement strand
GGCCTGCGGCATCAGTGATTATGAGGTTCAGGAGCCCCGGCTCAAGGGCAGCGAATTTGAGCTGATGGAGGTCAAGCACCCCTTCCTCGACCGCAATTCTCTGCTGATTGTCGGCGACCATGTCACGCTGGATTCCGGTACCGGCTGCGTTCACACCGCGCCGGGCCACGGCGTTGAGGACTTTGAGGTCTGCCAGAACCATTATCCTCAGATCCCGGTTATCTGCCCGGTGGATGAGGCGGGATATATGACCGAAGAGGCCGGTCCCTTTGCCGGGCTCAATGTTCTGGGAGATGCCAACAAGGTCATCCTCGAGCATATCCGCAAGAGCGGCCATCTGCTCGGTGTGCAGCACATGGTTCACCAGTATCCGCATTGCTGGCGCTGCCACAAGCCGATCATCTTCCGCGCGACCGAGCAGTGGTTCTGCAGCGTTGAGGCCTTCAAGGAGGAGACCTACAAGGCGATTGACAGCGTGAACTGGCTGCCTGCATGGGGCAAGGAGCGGATTACCGGCATGGTGCGGGATCGCAACGACTGGTGCATCTCCCGGCAGCGCACCTGGGGCGTGCCGATTCCTGTCTTCTACTGCAAGAAGTGCGGCAAATATCACATCACCGAATCCTCGATCAACACCGTCGCGGAACTCTTTGCCAAAGAGGGAAGCGATGCGTGGTATAAGTATTCCGCCGACGAGATCCTCAAGGGAACCGAAACCTGCAGCTGCGGCTGTACCGAGTTTGAGAAGGACCGCGACATCATGGATGTCTGGTTCGATTCCGGCTCCTCCCACATGGCGGTGCTGGAGACCCGTCCGGAACTCTGCTGGCCCTGCGACCTCTACATCGAGGGCGGCGACCAGTATCGCGGCTGGTTCCAGTCCTCTCTGCTGACCAGCGTCGCGGTGCGCGGTGTTGCTCCCTATAAGAACGTTATCAGCTGCGGCTGGGTTGTGGATGGTCAGGGCCGCGCGATGCACAAGTCTCTGGGCAACGGCATTGCGCCGGAGGAGATCATCAAGGATTACGGCGCCGACATCATCCGTCTGTGGGTCGCTTCTTCGGACTATCAGGTGGATGTGCGGATCAGCAAGGAAATCCTCAAGCAGCTGTCCGAGGCATACCGCAAGATCCGCAACACAGCTCGGTTCATTCTGGGCAACCTCAATGGATTTGCACCGGATACCGATCAGGTTGCAGACGCGGATCTGACCGATCTGGACCGCTGGGCGCTCGCTGCGCTGGACAAGCTGGTCAAGGAATGCCGTGCCGGCTATGATGCCTATGATTTCAGCAAGGTCTATCACGCGGTGCATAAGTTCTGCGTGGTGGATATGTCCAATTTCTATCTCGACGTCATCAAGGATCGTCTGTATGTCAATAAGGCGGACAGTGTGCTGCGCCGCGCTGCACAGACGGTCATCTTCCGTGTGCTGGTCTCGCTCACCAAGCTGATTGCCCCGATCCTCGCCTTTACTTCTCAGGAGATCTGGGAGGCGATTCCCGACTTTGCCGGCAAGCAGAAATATGTTGCCTGCGAGGATATCGACGAGGCCGGCCGCTGGACCCTCAGCGAAGAAGAGTGGGCAAAATGGGACAAGATCATCGCTGTGCGGGATGACGTGCGCAAAGCGCTGGAAGATGCGCGTAACGCCAAGGTCATCGGCGCATCGCTGGAGGCAAAGGTTGTGCTCAACTGCGCACAGGAGCTCTATGACTTTGCAAAACCGCTCGAGAACCAGCTTGCAGAGCTGTGCATCGTCTCCAAGGTAGAGGTTGCGCTGGGCAGCGAGGGCCGCAAGGGAGATGTCGAGGGGCTGGCTGTATCGGTTTCCCATGCGGAAGGTGAGAAGTGCGCCCGCTGCTGGATGTACACCGAAGATGTCGGGTCGCATCCGGAGCATCCGACACTTTGTGCCCGCTGCGCTTCGATCATCGAGTCCTGAAGCGTACTGATGTGAGTGACAAAAGAAATAGCGGTGCAACCAGTTGCACCGCTATTTCTGCAATAGGAAAATCAAGATCCGTCCTGAACGGACGGGAAAGGGCTGAAGAATGTTATTTACGATACTTGTCATCTCGGTGCTGGTTGCAGTCGATCAGTTCACCAAATATTGGGCGACCGTCGCACTTGCCCCGAATGGCACTGCTCCGTTTTTGCCGGGTATTATGGAGCTGCGCTATGTTCTGAACGATGGCGCGGCGTTCAGCATCCTCGGCGGAAAAGAGTGGGGGAGAGTTTTTCTGATTGTCCTGACCTCGATTGCCATGCTGGTGATTCTGTATCTGCTGTTTTTCCGGCGCGGTTCAATGAATCGCCTTTGTTACGCATCACTTCTTCTGATTGAGGCGGGCGGCATCGGCAATCTGATTGATCGGGTGCTGAACGGCTACGTCGTCGACTTCTTCGCGACAACCTTCATCAATTTTGCAGTATTTAATGTTGCCGACTGCTTTATCTCGGTAGGTTTTGCGCTTCTGGTGCTCTATTATATCTTAGAAGAGCGCAAACACCGTCGCGCTGCTGCGGCAGACACAAAGAGTCCTGCACCACAGCAGCAGGACGAGGGAACGGAGCCGGAGAATGGAAAGTAATCGCACACAGTTTGCCGTCACGCCGGAGCAGGAGGGAACTCGGCTGGACAGTTTTCTCGCACAGCAGATGGAGAACGTCACCCGCAGCATGCTCCAGCAGATGATTCTTGACGGATATGTGCAGGTCAACGGCAGGCAGTCGGCAAAGAGCACCAAGCTCAAAGCGGGGGATCGGGTCGACTGCGAGCTGCCGCCTCCCAAAGAGGCGGCACCGATCGCACAGAATATCCCCCTTGAGATCTATTACGAGGACAGCGATCTTCTGGTGGTCAACAAGCCCAAGGGAATGGTGGTCCACCCGGCACCCGGCAATTATGAGGGGACACTCGTCAATGCACTTCTGTACCACTGCAAAGACAGCCTTTCAGGGATTGGCGGCGAGTTGCGCCCGGGCATTCTACACCGGATCGACGAGGACACCAGCGGCCTGTTGGTTGTGGCAAAAAATGATATTGCGCACCGCGGCCTCTCCGAGCAGCTGGCCACCCACAGCATGACCCGTGTCTATCAGGCGGTCGTCTATGGCAGGATGCCGCAGGACGAGGGTGTGATTGACGCGCCGATCGGGAGAAGCGAAAAGGACCGCAAAAAAATGGCGGTCACACACAAGCATGCAAAGCAGGCTATCACCGGTTATCGCGTGGTGGAGCGCTACCGAGGTTTTACGCATCTGGAGCTTCGGCTGAAGACCGGGCGCACCCACCAAATCCGGGTTCACATGGCAAGCATCGGCCATCCGGTCGCCGGTGATCCGATTTATGGGCCCAGAGCGGTGATCCGGGAACTGGGCGGTCAATGTCTCCACGCCGGTGTCTTGGGCTTTATCCACCCGGTCAGTGGCGTGTATTTGGAGTTCTGCGCGCCGCTGCCGGCGTATTTTACAAACTTTTTACAGAAACTGCAGAAGGAAGAATGACCATGAACAAATGTCTTGCGGACTTTCTCGTTGTCAGCGATCTCGATGGCACACTGTTGCAGGTGCCGGACGGCATTTCCGACTGCAGCCGGACAGTAATCCGGTTGTTTACAATGATGGGAGGGCGCTTTACAGTTGCCAGCGGCCGAAGCCCTCTTTCGGTAAAAAATGCACTCAAAGGTCTTCCTTTAAGCGCTCCGGCCATTGTATTTAATGGCGGAATGCTATATGATTATCAAAAGGAGGAGCCTTTGCTCGAGCACTTTGTCCCACGGCAAACGGCGCTCTCCGCCATCCAATTTGTGATGCAGCAGGAGCCCTCTGTCGGGGTGGAGATCCTTTCGAGCAATGGGAGAATGTACCTGCCCCATTGCTGTGAATATATCTGCCGCCATGCAGCACATGAGTCTTTGCCTTATGTCGCGGCTCAGCTCGATGACATTCCCGGGGACTGGTATAAAATTCTCTTTGCCGGCTCACCCTCTGGGATTGCAAAATTAGAGGGGCTTGTACAGCAGCAAGAGTGGGAGAATGCCTATTTTACCGCGACCAACCAGAACTATCTTGAATTGATGCCGGCGGGTGTGGACAAAGGCAGCGCCCTTCAGGAGCTGTGCGGCCGTATCGGGACGGCTATCGAGGATGTCTTTGCAGTCGGTGATTATTATAATGATCTTCCTATGCTTCAAAAGTGCGGCCATCCGGTCGCTGTCGGCAATGCAGTGGCACAGGTCAAACTCGCAAGTGAGATTCAGGTATTGCCCTGTCGTGACGGCGGGGTTGCCCAGCTGCTGTACGATCTGATCCGTCGCTATGGAAATTAAGGAACCAACTCCCCGCCAGCTGTTAGCGCTGCTCGGCGCAATGGCTTTTGTCCTCTTTTTTGCCGCACTTTTCTATTATCCCTCTCTGATTCCCACCGGCAACCAGACCATGCCGGTCGCCGCGAGCGCATTCGAGGACAAGTTAAACCTGAATACTGCGACGGTGGAACAGCTTCAACTTCTGCCGGGAATTGGAGAAACAAAAGCAAAGGCTATTGTGTCATACCGTGAGCAGCACGGAGAGTTCACCTCAACGGAGCAGCTGCTGGAGGTTGAGGGGATTGGCGAAACGATCTATGCCGGCTTGAAAGATTACGTCTTTGTTTGATGGGTGGTTTCCCATCAAAAGCCGGTAAAAATAATAAGGGGTGTAAACACTTTATGAGCGGCACAGAAGGTAAAAATGCGATCTTTATCAACCGGGAACTCAGTTGGTTGGAGTTTGACCGCCGTGTGCTGGAATTGGCAAAGGACAAGCGGGTTCCTCTTGCAGAGCAGCTGAACTTTGCATCGATCTATGCCAGCAACCTCGATGAATTTTTCATGATTCGGGTGGGTTCCCTCTATGACCAGACCCTGCTCAAGGAGGAGAAACGGGAGAACAAAACCAATATGACTCCCACCGCCCAACTCCACGCAATTATGCCGGTTGTGACCGAATTGCAGGAGCACTGCGATAAGATCCTCGCCAAACTATTTACGCGTCTTAAGGAATACGGCTACGAGAAGGTCGATTTTTCCAAACTCTCTAAAGAGGAAGAGCGTTTTTGGAAAAAATACTTCCTGTCGGAACTGTATCCGGTTCTCTCTCCGCAGATCATTGATCGCCGCCACCCGTTTCCCTTTTTGCGCAATCTTGATATTTATGTCGGCGCAAAGGTCAAGGAAAAAGAGTCCTCTGCCGAATCCTTCGGAATTCTGCCGATCAGCAGCCAGTTTGAGCGGCTGATCTGCGTGAAGATGGGGGAGGTCACCCATTTTGCCTTGGTAGAAGAGTTGGTGCGCCATTTTGCGCACCTTGCATTCGGCCGTTATACCGTGACTGAGAGCTGCATTTTCCGGATTACCCGAAATGCGGACATCAATCTTCAGGAGGCCATGCAGGATCAAGACCTGGATTACCGAGAAGTGATGAGCGAACTGCTGAAAAAACGGCGGAAACTGGCCGCGGTTCGTCTCCAGATCACACCAAAGGCCTCTGACGGAATTGTGGATTTTCTCTGCCATAAGCTCGTTCTGGACCGCCGGCAGTGCTTCTACCAGTCCACGCCGCTTGCGATGAACTTTGCGCGGCAGCTGACTGGCCGGTTGGAGAAAGAGGGGCTCAGCCAGCTCTTTTATCCCCCTGTGCGCCCGATGCTCCCGCCGGCGGATTTCAGCCTGACCCGGGCAGTTGCGAAGCGGGATGTTTTGATTGCCTATCCGTTCCAGAGCATTCGTCCGTTTATCAATATGCTCAATGAAGCAGCCAATGACCCGACCGTCATCTCGATCAAGATGACCCTTTACCGCATGGCGACCGACTCCAAAATCGTCGAGGCCCTGATCAATGCGGCGGAAAACGGCAAGGAGGTCGTGACGATTGTCGAGCTGCGGGCGCGGTTTGACGAGCAGAACAACATCGACTGGTCTCGCCAGCTGGAAAATGCGGGTTGCACCGTCATCTACGGCTTTGAGGATTACAAGGTGCATTCCAAGCTGACCCTCATCACCCGCAAGGTCAACGGACAGTACCAGTATATCTCCCAGATCGGCACTGGCAACTATAATGAAAAGACCGCCGAGCTCTACACTGATCTGTGCTTTGTCAGTGCGGATCAGGCGCTCGGCGAAGAGGTCGCAGAGGTATTTAACGACCTCGCCGTAGAGAAGAAAACGACGCAGACCAAGCGGCTGCTCGTTGCACCACTTCGGTTTAAGTCGGTGTTGCTCGAGGAAATTCAGCATGAGATCGATGCGTGCAGGGAGGGCAAGCCTGCGGCGATTGAGCTGAAATGCAATTCGGTCAGCGACCGGGATATTATCCTGAAGCTCTCTGAGGCCAGCTGTGTCGGTGTGCCGGTAAAGATGGTCATCCGCGGAATCTGCTGTTTTAAGGCCGGAATTCCCGGCTTGACGGAGAACATTGAGGTGCGCAGTATTGTTGGCCGGTATCTGGAACACAGCCGCATCTACATCTTTGGCACCGGTCAAGAGCGTAGAGTCTACATTGCATCCGGCGATTTTCTGACCCGTAACACCGAGCGCCGGGTCGAAATCGGGGTGAAGATTGAAGACCCTGTGATTAAAAACACCCTGATTACGATGATGCGCTATCAGCTGACCGACAATCAAAATGCCCGCCGTATGCTGCCGGATGGAACCTATACCAAGGTCAAACGGGAAGAGGACGAGGCGGCGATTGACAGTCAGATGGAGATGTACAACTATTTTGCCAATAGTTGGGCCGATTACTACGCGTCTTATCATCTGGAACGTCACCCCTCCGGCACCGTAACCGTAAAGCCGAAAAAGGTGAGTGGTTCGGCACCTCGTGCGGGATTGCTGCGCCGTTTGCGGGATCGGCTGACCCGTCGCCGCAACTGATTTTTGACCTAAAAGCGTCTGTGAGAGTATATCCTCACAGGCGCTTTTTTTGATGCTCGCGCAGAGTTTGACAAGAGGCTTTTTTTACGATATAATGCGAGTTAGCGGTGTCAAACTAATAAATGGCGCCGCTTTTAACGGCGTTTTAGTTAGGCATAGCTAACTATGTAAAAGGAGCACTATTGTCAATGATAGAAAAAAGTCTGCTGGATCTACTTGGAAAAGAGAAGAGAGGACTTGCTGTCACCGTTGCATGGATGGTGTTTGGACTTCTCTGCAATCTTGCGATTACAGCGGGAATCTGCTGCATGATCGGAATCATGGTCCAGATCTTGGCACACGGTGGACAACCTTTTGCATTTATTCCCTTTTTTCTGCTCGCTTTAGCGGGGATCCTGCTGAGATATCTCGCTTCTTGCAAGGTGGGAGACCAGAAGGATGCGCTCGGCCGAACCGTTAAAAAGCGGCTGCGGGAACAGGTATACGGCAAGATTCTCCGTCTTGGGGTACACGCTGCCGAAGAGGTCGGCATGGCAGGATTGACCCAGATGGCGCTTGAGGGAATCGAACAGCTGGACCTCTACTATTCCAGCTATATCCCTCAGTTTTTTTATGCGATGATTGCTCCGGTGATTTTATTTTTGATCACGGTCTGGATCGATTGGCGCGTTGCACTGGTGCTGCTCTGTTGTGTTCCTCTGATTCCTCTTTCGATTATTGCTGTTTCCCGATACGCAAAACGTATCTTTTCCAAATATTGGGGAAAGTACACCTCGATGGGGGACGGTTTTCTCGATAGCGTACAAGGGCTTCGAGAATTGAAGATTTTTCAGGCAGACGCTGCGCAGCAAGAAAAAATGAACCAAAATGCGGAGGAATTTCGCAAGATCACAATGAAGGTTCTGGTGATGCAGCTCGCCTCGACCACAATCATGGATCTTGTCGCCTATGGCGGAGCGGGGGTCGGAATCGCATTTGTGATCAGCGGTATGGTCAACCGTTCCCTTTCTCCGATTGCAGCGCTTTTTCTAACCCTTGTCGCGGTGGAATTTTTCCTGCCGCTGCGCGCTTTTGGCGCGGCTTTTCACATCGCGATGAACGGTGCGAGCGCCGGCAAAAAGATCCTCTCTCTCTTGGAACAGCCGGATCCCATCTGGGGCGCACTTGAGCCGTCCCCACACGCATCGATCCGGATGGATCATGTCAGTTTCTCCTATGACGGAAAGCGGGAGGTTCTGCGGGATCTCTCGATCGATTTTCCCCCGGTCGGAATGACTGCGGTTGTTGGAGAATCCGGGTGCGGCAAATCCACTGTTGTGGGGCTGGCACTTGACACCATCCGGCCAAACCGCGGAACCGTCACCTTGGGAGGGGTGCCCCTTTCGTCTCTTTCCCGTGAAAAATATTATGCAAAGATTGCCGCTGTCAGCTGCAATAGTTATCTCTTTCACATGACAGTGCGGGAGAATTTTCTCCTCGCCCGTGAAACGATGACCGAGCAGGAGATTCTCGACGCGCTGCAAAAGGTCAATCTGCGGGATTTTATCCTTGAAAACGGCGGACTTGACAAACCGCTTTCCGAGGAGGCCGCGAATCTCTCCGGCGGGCAAAAGCAGCGTCTTGTGCTTGCGATCAATCTCGCCGCAGACAGAGAGATCTATCTCTTTGATGAGGCTACGAGCAACATTGATATCGAGAGCGAGGAGATCATTATGAAAAATATCCGCGCGCTCTCCCGAAAAAAGATGGTGATCGTGATCTCTCACCGACTGGAGAACGTCATCGGTGCAGACCGGATCTATTATCTTGAAGCGGGGACGCTGCGCGAGCAGGGGACACACGCGTCACTCATGTCTCTTGGCGGCGGATATGCGGCGCTGTACACAACGCAAAAACGGCTGGAAATGGGATATGCGGAGGTGAACAATCAATGAGAGAACAAAAACTGAGGCGGAACGGCATTTTGATTATGTCACAGCTTTTGTTGCTTCTGGGCAGTCTTGGCCCGCTGATGCTGATTGCCGTCCTGACCGGCACACTGGGCTTCCTCAGCGCAATGGGAGTCACCATCTTCGGGGCGGCCGGTATCGCAAAGATGCTGGGGGAGAGCATCCCGCTCTCTTATGCCATGATTGCGGCCCTTGCCGTTGGGTGCGGGATGATTCGTGGCCTGCTGCGTTTTTTGGAACAATACGTCAATCACTTTATCGCGTTTAAGCTACTCGCAGTGCTGCGCGACAAGATCTTCACCGCTCTGCGCGCACTCTGTCCCGCCAAGCTGGAAACCAAACAGAAGGGCGCCATTATCTCGATGATTACCTCTGATATTTAGACGCTGGAAGTCTTCTATGCGCATACCATCTCTCCGATCTGCATTGCAATCCTTGTATCCGGTGCAGTCTTTCTCTTTGTCGGGCTGGTCGCCAGTTGGTATCTCGCGCTGGCGGCCGCTGCCGGTTATCTTTTGATCGGTGTGCTGCTGCCGATCCTGTCCTCCAGCCGTCTGCGCGCCTCTGGTGTTCGCTACCGCCGTCAATTTTCCGCCTTTAACGCCTACTTTCTTGATAGTATCAAAGGCATACGGGAAATTTTGCTCTATAATGCGGGAGAAAACAGGGAGCGGGAGGTCAACCGCCGTTCGGACCTTCTCCTTGAAGAGACAGAGAAGATGCGTTATACCACCACAAGAGCCGGCGCCGCTACCGAGCTCACTGTCTCTGCCGTGATTCTCGCCGTATTGGCTGTTGGAATTGGCCTTGTGCTGAGCGGCGGGCTGACCGTCGGCCGGATGATTCTGGGCGTTGTAGCGGTCTTTGGCTCCTTCGGTCCGGTAATTGCCATCTCAGCACTGCCCGGAAATCTTACACAGACCTTTGCCAGTGGGGATCGCGTGCTCAATTTGCTGGAGGAAACACCTGCGGTTGCGCCCATTACAGATGGCAAGCGTTTCAGCTTTACAAATCTGTCGATCAAAGATCTCTCTTTTTCCTATAATGGAAAAGACAAAATTCTGGATCACATCTCAATGCAGCTGCAAAAGGGAGAAATTATCGGCATTGTCGGGCGCTCGGGATGCGGGAAATCCACCCTTCTCAAACTATTGCTCCGCTTTTGGGAAAAGGAGAGCGGCGACATTGCATATAACGGCGTTACAATCGATGAGATTGATACGGCAAGCCTGCTCTCCAATGTGACAATGGTCAGCCAATCAACCTATCTCTTTGATGAGACGATTGAGGAAAATCTGCGGATCGCAAAACCGGATGCGAGCGAGGAGGAGATTGTGCGCGCCTGCAAAGCGGCATCGGTCCACGATTTTATCCTCACACTGCCCGACGGATATCACTCCCGGGTCGGCATGCTGGGGGACAACCTCTCTGCCGGCGAGCGCCAGCGCATCGGCCTTGCCCGCGCATTCCTGCGGGGCAGCGGATTGATTTTGCTCGATGAACCGACCAGCAATGTCGACAGCATCAATGAGGGCATGATCTTGCAGTCTCTCAAAAAGCAAAAGCAGCACTGCGCGATTATCCTCGTCTCCCATCGGGAATCCACTATGGCGATCGCCGATCGCATCTATCGAATTGAGGAGGGCAAAATCTATGAACAATGCCGCGATTGAGGCAAAGCGGCAGCGGGAAAAACAGATCGTAGCGGAGATGATCCGGCTTTACTGCAGAAAAAAGCATGGTCAAAATGAGCTTTGCCCGGAATGTGCCCAGCTGCTTCAATATGCCTCGCAGCGCAGTGACAGATGCCCGTTTATGGAGACAAAAACCTTTTGCTCCAACTGCCGCGTACACTGTTACAAAGCGGAAATGAGGGAGAAAATCCGGATCGTGATGCGCTTTTCCGGGCCGAGAATGCTCTTTCACCACCCGGTGCTGGCACTGCGACATCTGATCGAGGATCAAAAAGAGAAAAGGAGGCTGAAGAAAAATGAATTTTAAAAAGGCGTTTTATCTGTTACTCGGCGTTCTGGGATTGCTCCTCGGGGCGATCGGTGCGGTGCTGCCCCTGATGCCGGCTTTCCCGTTTTTGCTGCTGGCGCTGTTCGGATTTTCCAAAAGTTCCAAGAAACTCCACGACTGGTTCATCGGGACCTCCCTGTATAAGAACAACCTTGAAAGTTACATCGCCGGAAATGGAATGAGCCGTGCCGCGAAACGCAGGGTCATGTTTGTTGTAACCCTGCTGATGTCCTTCGGCTTCTTTTTGATGCTGCGCAAAGGGCTCTATCTGCCCTGCGGGATTCTCTTCGGCGTTTGGATCTTTCATCTTATCTATTTTGGACTTATCGTCAAAAATCCGAGAGAAGAAAAAGCGGTTGATCCTCAATAAAATTAAAAAGCACTTTGTCGGGGCGGTTGATCGGAAAACCGCCCTGTTTTTTTATTCTCGCTGCTCTATGTATGGTTCTCTCCTAAACCCTTTCGTACCATTCTGCGAGGTTGCGGTTGCAGCCGACGTTCAGATTGATTATAATAAATAGAACTGAGACCTTTTATCCACCCGAGTATTTTATGAGGGGAGAAGTGAATTCTTTTGAACCTGATCTTGGAGAAAAGAGAACTGAACCAGACGACGACTTTGCTGCGGCTGCAGGCGCCTGAAATTGCAGCAAAAGCACTGCCGGGTCAGTTTGTGATCGTCCGCACCGGCGAGATGGGGGAGAGGATCCCGCTCACCATCGAGGATTATGACCGCGCAGCCGGCACAATCCAGATCGTCTTTCAGAAGGTCGGCGCCAGCACGATGCTGCTCGGCCAGCTGAACGAGGGGGATTTTGTCACCGATGTGGCCGGCCCGCTCGGAGTGGCCACCAAATTAGACGGCTACCGCAAGGTCGCGGTGGTCGGCGGCGGCGTCGGCTGTGCAATCGCTTATCCGCAGGCAAAGTATCTGCATGAGAACGGAACGCCGGTCGATCTGATCGCCGGATTCCGCAGTAAAGACATTATTATTCTGGAAGAGGAGATGCGGGCGGCGAGCGACCGGCTATTCCTCGCCACCGATGACGGCAGCAACGGCTGCAAGGGCTTCGTGACCGATCTGCTGCGCCAGCAGATTGAGGCGGGTGCCGATTATGACCGGGTCATCGCAATCGGCCCGGTGCCGATGATGCGGGCGGTCAGCAACCTTACCCGGGAATATAATATCCCGACCACGGTCAGCCTCAACCCGATTATGATCGATGGGACCGGGATGTGCGGCGGTTGCCGGGTCACTGTGGGCGGCAAGGTTAAGTTTGCCTGTGTCGATGGGCCGGACTTTGACGGTCACGAGGTTGATTTTGACGAGCTGATGAAGCGCAATGGAAGTTATCGCGCACAGGAAGCGGAGAAAAAAGAGCATGTCTGCCGTCTTTTGGGGGTGAAATAAATGGTGGATCTTTCGATTGAACGGCACGAGATGCCGGTCCAGCCGCCCGAGCAGCGGCGCTGCAATTTTGAGGAGGTCGCGCTTGGGTACACCCTCGAGCAGGCACAGGCGGAGGCGCAGCGCTGCTTGAACTGCAAAAACAAGCCCTGCGTCGCGGGCTGCCCGGTCAATGTCGATATTCCGGACTTTATTGCAAAGCTGCGGGACAACGACCTGCAGGGCGCCTTTGACTCGATCTCGCGTCAGTCCTCGCTGCCGGCGGTCTGCGGCCGGGTCTGCCCGCAGGAAAACCAGTGTGAGAAAAACTGCGTGCGCGGCATCAAGAGCCAGCCCGTTGCAATCGGCCGTCTTGAGCGATTTGTCGCCGACTGGCACAACGCACAGCCGCAGCAGCCGGTTGCCCGTCCCGCTGCCAGTGGACACCGGGTTGCGGTGATCGGCGCGGGTCCCGCCGGACTCACCTGTGCGGGAGATCTCGCTCGCAGCGGACACGCGGTCACTGTTTTCGAATCGCTTCATCTGGCGGGCGGTGTTCTCTCCTACGGCATCCCGGAATTCCGGCTGCCTAAGAAGATTGTTGAGAAGGAGATCTCCGGGCTGAAGGCGCTCGGGGTGGAGATCCGCACAAATGAGGTCATCGGCAAGATTCACTCGGTCGACGAGCTGTTCCGCGACGGCTATGAGGCGGTCTTTGTCTCAACCGGGGCAGGACTGCCCAACTTCATGAATATCCCCGGCGAGATGCTGCTCGGCGTCTATTCCGCCAATGAATATCTGACCCGCATCAATCTGATGAAGGCCTATCTTCCGCAGTCGGACACCCCCACCGTCCCCGCACATCGGGTCGCGGTGGTTGGCGGCGGCAACGTGGCGATGGATGCCGCGCGCTGTGCGCTGCGGATGGGCGCGGATGAGGTCTCGATCGTCTATCGGCGCAGCATGGCTGAGATGCCTGCGCGCAAAGAAGAGATTGAACACGCCGAAGAGGAGGGGGTCGTCTTTCGCACCCTCATCAATCCGGTGGAGATTCTCGGCAACGAAAACGGACAGGTGCGTGCGCTGCGCTGCATCCGGATGGTACTCGGGGAACCGGATGCCAGCGGCCGCCGCCGCCCGGTGCCGGTCGAGGGATCTGAGTTTGAGATGGAGGTCGATGCAGTGATCATGGCCATCGGCACCAGTCCGAATCCGCTGATCAAAAACACCACGCCTGACCTTGAGACAAATCGGCGGGGCTGCTTTGTGGTTGATGAGGAGATGCACACCTCCAAGGAGGCCGTTTGGGCCGGCGGCGATGCAGTGACCGGCGCCGCGACGGTGATCTCCGCAATGGGCGCAGGCAAGAAAGCTGCCGCCGCCATCTGTGAATACCTCGCCCAGAAGTGAAATTTTAGAGTTTAAGTCTCCATCCGCACAGCCGGATGCCCCAGCTTTCCATGGGGTATCCGGCTGTGCTGTTTTTGTCAAACCCTGTCGGTTCTTTTTCTCTCGATTTTCGCATAGAATGGCCTAAAAGCCAAAAAGCGGGGAGAACAGAATGGATCAGTGGATGAAAAGCGAGCCGCCGCAGACGGCCGAGGAAACACAGAACAATCGAGTCAAAACCATTTTTCGCGCGCCGAATGGAAAGAAAAAAGGCACGTCAGAGGAACAGGTCAGCCCTGTATTGACCGTTCAGATGGTCTTCTGCCTTTTGGTCGTCCTGTTTGTGCTGCTGACCAAAAGTTTATCTCCCGCAACCTTTGAAAAATTGGAGCAGGCCTATCGCGGAATGCTGACCGAGGGCATCTCTCTCACCAGCAGCGGGGAACTGTTCCGGTTTGCCAGTCTGCGGATTGATGACCTCCGCCAGCAGCTGCGCGAGGTTCTGGCGCGGCTGGATGGGGATGAAAAAGCAAACAGCGATTCTTCCGAATCCTCTCAGGTGCAGCCGCAGGATCAGGCAGGCGAGCCGTCAGAGTTGGGGCAGGGCGGCCAGTATGAGATCACCCATGCGGATTACCTGAAGACTGTCACCTTGGCGGACTATACCCTCAGCGACTATCCCTATCTGCCGGTTGAGGGAACCCTGACCTCTCCATTTGGATACCGGATCCATCCCATCACCGGAAAGACCGATTTCCATACCGGCGTGGATCTTGCCGCTCCGCTGGGAACCGAAATTGGGGCGGCATGGGCAGGCATTGTGGCTGAAACGGGAACCGACAGCATCAACGGCAACTATGTCAAGGTCATCCACTCCTCAACCGTCTGCACCAGCTACAACCATCTCTCTCAAATTAACGTCGCGGTCGGGCAGCGACTGTCACGCGGGCAGACCCTTGGTCTTGTCGGCAGCACCGGGGTCTCCACCGGGCCGCACCTGCACTTTGAGCTCCTCATCGACGGGATCCGGGTTGATCCGGCAAAGGCACTCGGTCTGTGAAGCGAAAATCTCTGGTCTTTTTGCTCGCCGTGCTGACGTTGGCGCTGATTTGGGACGCCTCCGGTTTTCTGAAACTATCCATCCTCTGCGCAGTGCTGCATGAGGCGGGGCACTTTGTAGCGTTCTGGCTTTTGACCGGAAGGCCGCCCCGGATCCTTTGCTCCCTTACCGGCCTGCAGATCGAGATGGACGGAATTCCCCTTTGCAGGGGCAGGGAAAACCTACTGCTCGCCGCAGGTCCTGCCGCAAATCTGCTCTGCGCACTGGCCGGATGGATTCAGGTCAGCTGCCGTGCAAGCTATCTGGGCTATTTTTTTCTCTGCGAGAATCTCTGCATGGCGCTGTTTAATCTGCTGCCGATCCGTTTTCTGGACGGCGGAAGGCTGGCGGAAAATCTCATTGGCCCCTTGCATCCCCGGCTGCTCGGTGCGCTTTCCGCTTTGGGCTGTCTTGTGATCTCCTTGCTCGGCGGAACAGCGCTGCTCCTTTGGGGAGGGGGTCCGCTTTTTCTGGCGGTCTTTTTTGCAATGACCGCCGCGCTCTGCATGAAGGCATTCCAGACATAAAGAATTTTTCGGGGGACGGCAGTAAGGCCGTCCCCCGCTTTTTTTGTGATTTGGTTGAAGAATAGGCCGGATTTTGATATAGTAATACAGTACGAAAAAAATGCATCACACCGGAAGTGTCGGCACGGAGGGAAGCGCCGCGCCGGCCCGATGGTATTGCTGGAGGCATGAAATGATCGATAAAAAGCTGAGAAAGGCCCTGCTCGCCGTGCAGAAACCCGGCCGCTACACCGGCGGCGAACTTGGCAGTGTGTATAAAGATCCCTCGAAGATGGACTGCCGTTTTGCGTTCTGCTTTCCGGACACCTACGAGGTCGGGATGTCCTTTCTCGGGATGAAGGTCCTCTATGAAATCCTCAACGCGAGGGAGAATATCTGGTGCGAGCGGGCGTTTATGCCGTGGGTCGACATGGTCGAACAGATGCGCAAACTGGAAATCCCCCTCTTTTCGATTGAGAGCAAGACCCCATTGTCCCAGTTTGATATTGTCGGCTTTACGCTGCAGTATGAGCTTTCCTATTCCAACATCCTCGCTATGCTGGATCTTGCCGGCATTCCTTTTTATGCAAAAAAGCGGGGGCTGGATCAGCCGCTGATTGTCGCCGGCGGCCCCTGCACCTGCAATGCCGAGCCGGTTGCGGATTTCTTTGACGCCATTATGCTCGGAGAGGGGGAGGAGCAGCTGCCGCAGCTCTGCGACACGGTCATCGACGCAAAGCGCCGCGGCCTCTCGAAAGAGGAGCTGCTGATTAACCTGTCCAAGATCAAGGGCGTCTATGTCCCATCCCTTTATACCGTGCGCTATAACCCGGACGGCACGGTCAAACATGTCACCGCCCACAAAGGGGCGCCGCGGGTGATCGAAAAGGCGATTTTGACCAACTTCCGTCATCAGCCGCTGCCGACTCATTTTACCGTTCCGATGGTTGGCGCGGTGCATGACCGCGCCATGATTGAGGTGCTGCGCGGCTGCGTGCGAGGCTGCCGGTTCTGTCAGGCGGGCTTTATCTACCGTCCCATGCGGGAGCGGGACGCCGACATGCTCAATGGGGCGGCGCAGGATCTATGCCGCAATACGGGATATGAGGAGATCTCGCTGACCTCGCTGTCCACCAGCGACCACAGCCAGCTGGAACCGCTGCTGGACAAGCTTCTCACCTGGACCCCGAACGAGCACATCAATCTCGCGCTGCCCTCGCTGCGGATCGACAACTTCTCCGAGAGTCTCGTCGAAAAGACCACCCGGGTGCGCAAGAGCGGATTGACCTTTGCGCCCGAGGCGGGCACCCAGCGGCTGCGGGACGTCATCAATAAAAATGTCACCATGGACGAGGTGATCCGCAGCTGCACCCTCGCATTCAAAAACGGGTACACCGCAGTCAAGCTCTATTTCATGATGGGGCTGCCGACCGAGACGCTGGAGGACATCAAGGGGATTGCGGGCACGGCACAGGCGGTGGTGGAGCCGTTCTACAGTCTCCCGGAGAAGCCAAAGGGCATGGGGGCGACCGTCTCC
>CALXIJ010000058.1 GCA_944388335.1 uncultured Pygmaiobacter sp. | reverse complement strand
GTGCAAGATCCCGCGCCTGCGTCTCGGGGTTGCAGGAGATGTAGACCACACGCCGGGGGGACAGGCGGATCAGCGCGTCGAGAAACTCCCGGCTGGCACCCTCCCGCGGCGGGTCGAAAAAGACCAGATCCGCCTTTTCGCCCTCCTGCGCCATCTGCCGCATCAGCGCGCCGGCATCTCCGCAGAGAAACGCGGCATTCCCGGCATGATTGCGGGCGGCGTTGCGCCGGGCGCTCTTCACCGCGTCGGCGTTCAGCTCCACCCCCAGCACTGCCGCCGCGTGGTCGGATGCGGCGAGCGCGATGGTGCCGATGCCGCAGTAGGCGTCGATCACCCGCTCTTTTCCGGTGAGGCCGGCAAAGGAGAGGGCGGTGTTGTACAGCCGTTCGGTCTGCACCGGGTTGATCTGGTAAAAAGCGCGCGGCGCGATGGCGAACCGTTTGCCGCAGAGCAGATCCTCGAGATACCCCTTGCCGTAGAGCAGCTTTTCGGCGGAGCCCAGCACGGCGCTGGTGTGTCGGGGATTGATGTTCTGCACGACGGTGACGACGTCGGGACACTGCGCGGTCAGCAGCCGCACAAAGTTGCGGCTGCCGGGGAAGAAGCTGGTCGGGGTCACGAGGGTCACCGAGACCTGACCGGTGCGCACCCCGCGCCGCAGCACCATGTGGCGCAGCAATCCGCTGCCGCGGTCCTCGTCGTAGGCGGTCAGCCGGCAGCGGCGGGCGGTGAGCAGCACCGCTTCGGCCACCTCGTTGAGCCGGCTGTCCTGCAAAAGGCAGTCCCGCACCGGAACCACCCGGTGGCTGGATTCCTCATAGATGCCGCAGTCCAGTTTTCCGCGCACAGCGGCAAAGGTTGCGATCACCTTGTTGCGGTAGTGCAGCGGCTCCTCCATCCCGAGGATCGGCTCCACCGGGGCAAAGCGGCCCAGCAGCCGCTCGACAAACTGCTGCTTTTGCCGCAGCTGCTCCTCATAGGGAAGTTCCAGCAGCGGGCATCCGCCGCAGCGGCGCGCCTTTGCGGGGCAGGACAGCCCGCAGTCCTTTTGCCCGGCGCCGCGCATTTCCCCGCTCACAGGGAGGCGCCCAGCGCGCGCGCCTGCGCCAGCTGGCCCGGCTTTTGCAGGATTGCGCCCGCCTCGAGGTTGCCGCCCGCGCAGACATGGCCGCAGTCGGTCCAGCCCAGATTGCGCAGCACCGACTGGTAGTAGAAGAGCACCGGCGCAAAGGTGTTGTCGTAGGTGTCCTCCGCCGCCATCAGCAGCGCCGCGGATTTGATCGGGTTGCGGCAGTCGGGATCCAGCTCGGCCACCGCAAACAGCCGGTCGATGGCGCATTTCAGCTGTCCGCTGAAGCCCCAGTAGTAGAGGGGAGAGGCGAAGACCACCAGATCCGCCTCCTGATAGACGGGATAGATCTTCGCCATGTCATCCCGCTGAACACAGGGGTTCTGCGGGTCCTTGCCGCCGCGGCAGCAGCCCAAGCAGCCGTTCACCTTCATGCTGCGCAGGTCAAACCGGGTGATGGTGTGCCCCGCCGCCTGTGCGCCCTCGGTGAATGCGTCGATCAGGGCGGCGGTATTGCCGTTTGCCCGCGGGCTGCCGTTGAGGATCAGGATCTTTTTTGCCATACAAAACACTCCCCATCTGTAAATTTCCACCTTTTATTTTACTGGAAGGACGGCAAAAAGCAAGTCCGGCGCCGCACAAACAGAGCGCGCCTGCCCGCGGCAAAGCGGACAGGCGCGCCAAAGAGCGAGAAGGGGAAAGACTCTCAAAGAGAACTGCCTTTCCGCAAAAGAGATGCAATCCCCAGCACCGCACCGTACAGCACCCCGGCGACCGGCCAGAGGATCCAGGTCCTCCACCAGTCCATCGTGTAAAAGCTCCAGCCGAGGTAGATGGCGGTGACGATGCACCAGTAGATTGCGGCCAGCGGATCATTCTTTTTGACGGCCAGCTTGTTTTCCCGGGTGTAGTCCCCCTCTTCGAGCAGCCGCTGGAACCCGCCCTGAATGCAGCAGCTGCGCACCAGAAAGAAGACCCCGACTGCAACCAGCACAAAGAGCAGGAGCAGCCCCACGATCACCGCCATCCCGTCCTCCGACAGCGAGGCGGCGACAAAGAGGGGAATCACCGAGAGGATGCACAGCGCGATGCCCACCACCAGTGAGATGGCATGGGTCGGTTCATAGGCGGCCTTCTGCTTTTGGAGGATACCACACACCCCATAGGCCAGATCGATGGGTTCCTTTTCGAGAAACTCGTATGCCTCGAGCGGCCGGCCGAAGAGCAGAAAGAGGGCGACCGCCGCGGTGACCATGACAACCAGAAAGGGTATTCCGGCCGCCGCGGCGAGCGATTCGGACAGACGGTAGCCGCCCTCCTTGTCCGAGAGGGCGCCCAGCAGGATCAGGGCGGTGGGGGAGAGAATGCAGAGCGACACCCCCAGCGCGATCATCCCCGCCGACCGGCGAACGAGCGCCAGATATTCGTTCGCCTGCGCGAGGGTGAAAACCCGCACGCTGCCGCTCTCGGCCTCATCCGGGGTTTCCTCGAACTCCGCCGCCGGCGGCAGCTCGGCGCTGTCCTTGAGCAGGAAGTCGGTGCTCACCCCAAACAAGGCGCTCAGCTTGAGAATTTTGTCGAGATCCGGGATTGAGGATCCGCTCTCCCACTTCGAGACCGACTGCCGCGAGACCCCTAGCTGGGCGGCCAATTCCTCCTGTGACCAGCCGTTTTTCTTGCGCAGTTCGACCAGTTTGTCCGCAAGTATCATATCTTTTCCTCCTGTCGTTGTTTGCTGCCCCAAGGATACCAAAATCCCCGCGCGCAGCCCACCAAGCGCGGTTGGAAATTTGTCAACCATCGGTTGCAACCGACGGGTGCGGCCCGATTGCAGGCCGATTTTTTGTGTTTTCCCCTTTATTTTATCGGAAATAAGACAAAAAACAAAGACAAAAAAGAAAATGATGCAAAAAAAGAAGATCGGGGATTGACAAGTTGGTCTAATGATGTTAGACTACAAGAGAAACGAGGTCTAATATGATTAGACCAAGGAGGAGAACAACAGACAGAAAGGGGAAGAGACGGATGCAGACAACACAGCTCGGGGAGATGGAACAGCGGTTTGCCGATCTGATCTGGGAGCGGGCGCCGGTCGGTTCCGGCGAATTGGTGCGGCTGTGCGAGGAGCGGTTCGGCTGGAAAAAATCCACCACCTACACGATGCTCAAGCGGCTGTGCCAGCGGGGGCTGTTCGAGAATGCCGGCAGCGAGGTGCGGGCGCTGATGAGCCGGGAGGATTTTCTCGGGATGCAGGGGGAGGCGTTTTTGCAGCAGAGCTTCGGCGGATCACTGCCCCACTTTTTTGCGGCTTTTACCCGCCGCAACCGGCTCAGCGAGGAGGAGATCCGTGCGCTGCGGCAGATGATTGACCAGTACGACGACAAAACGCAGGGTTAAAGGAGGAGAGCGAGATGTTCGGCGAAGGGTTTGATCGGTTCTTTCTCGGCCTGGTCAACACGGGGGTTGCAGCCTCGGGTGTGGTCCTGATCGTCCTGCTGCTGCGGCTTGTACTGCGCCGCGCGCCAAAGCGGTATCTCTATCTGCTCTGGGCGCCGGCACTGCTGCGGCTGCTCTGTCCCTTTTCGCTGGAAAGCGCGCTGAGCCTGCTGCCGGCGAATCCCACCCCTATTCCGGACAATATCGCCCAGATGGAAACTCCTCGTCTGGACACCGGCTTTGTTCCGCTGAATGAGGCGGTAAATGCGATCCTGCCCGCCGCCCGGGTGGGAGATAGCGCAAACCCGATGCAGCTATTGTTCGCCGTGGCGCAGCTGGTCTGGCTGGCAGGGGCGGCGGGATTGCTGCTCTATGCGGCGCTCTCGACGCTGCGGCTGCGCCGGCAGCTGGAAAACGCTGTCTGTGAAGGAGATAACATTTACACCGTTCCCGGCCTTGCAACCCCCTTTGTGATGGGGATCCTGCGCCCGAAGATCTATCTGCCGTCGGATCTCAGAGAGGAGGAGCGGGGGTATATCCTGCTGCACGAGCGGACTCATCTGCGGCGGGGGGATCCTCTTGTGCGGCTCGCGGCTTTTTTTGCGGTCTGCCTGCACTGGTTCAACCCGCTGGTCTGGCTGGCTTACCATCTCAGCGGGCAGGACATGGAGATGTCCTGCGACGAGGCGGTGGTGGCGCGGATGGGCGCATCGGTCAAGCGGCCCTATTCGGCGTCGCTGCTCGCCCTTGCCAGTGGGAGGCGCTGGGTGGGTGGCACACCGCTTGCTTTCGGCGAGGGGGATACCGCCGGCCGGATCAAAAATATCCTGCGGTTTCGCAGGCCGGCGTTCTGGGCCAGCGCGCTGCTGGCGGTGCTGGTCACGGCGGGCTGTATCGGGCTTGCCCTGAATCCCCCAAAAGAGGACGCGCCGGAGCGCGGCACCTCGGTGCAGGACAGCGCCCCGAGCTCTTCCCAGCAGGAGCAGGAGGCCCTTTTGGCGCAGCCGGTGAGCGACAATACAGGAGACACGGAGGAGGACTGGGTGCGAAGGACCCTCTCGTCGGTACAGGCGACGCCGCAGAAAATCTCCCTTGTGATCGCGGAGGGACTGTCTCCGCAGCAGGTCTTTTCGGTCGAGATCACCGCGCTGATCCCGCGGGAAGAACAAAATGCCGTGGCTTATACCGAGCGGGTTGTTCTGCTGGAAGAGCAGAAAACCGGGGCGGAATGGCCGGCGGGCACCCTCTGTGAGGGGGAATTCCCCTATGCGGAGTGCCCCGACGGCACCCAGATGAGCGTCAACGTCAATGTTCTGGCGCAGGAGGGGGAGAACTGGATTGTCTCAAGCTGGGGGTACCGCAGCTATTTCTGTGAGGCGGGGCAGCTGATCGAGCAGGTGCTCCCGGCCAATACGGCGGTCACCGTCTCGGCACAGGAGCACGGCGACGAAACCCATGTGACCCTCGGGTACGAGGAGACAACCGGCGAGGGCTTCTCGGTGACCCTTGCGCTGCCGCAGGGCTGGACAGTCTCCCCGGAGGGCGGCGAGGAGTCGCCCCTTCCGGCGGGGGTGGCGCTCTACGGCCCGAACGGCGCCGAGCCGATTGGCTGGATCGGGTACGATCTGTTGGACGGGCAGACAGGACAGGATCCGGCGGCGGGGGAGAACCCGGTCTTTTACTACTCCTCGCTGATGCTCGGCTCGGTGACCAACTGGAACAACGACTATGTCGAGCTGCTGCGGGAGGGAAAGACCGTCTCGGCCACCTGCCTTGTCGGCCATCAGGAGGGCGGCGCGGGCGGAACGGCCCGCTATAACTGGGGCGTCCTCGCCCGGGATGAGGGCCTTGGCCGGTTCATCGGGATCGAGATCAAACGGGACGCGCTGGATCAGACTGCGCTGGAGAAGATCGCCCGCAGTATCCGGTTTGAGGGCGCGGCAGGATAGCAAAGGGGCAGGATGGTGCAAGGACCCTATCCATGGGCCCCAAATGGCGCTCACGCCAATCGCCGCACGCAATACATTCAAAAACAGAGAAAAGGCACCCGGTGGAAAGATGAACCGCCCCAGATTGTACGGACAGCATAAAAAGGCCACTAAGTAGGAAAATATAAAGTTTTAAGCGGAGTGGCGCAGCGTGAGCGGCGCCACTCCAGTTTTTAGTTGGATGCGCTCGTGGTTGTA
>CALXIJ010000057.1 GCA_944388335.1 uncultured Pygmaiobacter sp. | reverse complement strand
GTTTGGCCTGCTGCAATTTTCATGCGACGAGATTCAGCCACCAATTCCGCTATCGCTTGATGTCTGTTTTTCCCTTTTCTCCACGCCGGATTTCTTCATGCCGCCACGCATGATGATTTTCCTCAGATTCATCCGGAGACGACCGTGCACAGAAAAGTACCGCTGCAGATTCGCCTGACCCTTCTTGAAAAGCTGCAAAACCTTTTTCTTCAGATACTGCACCCTTTCCCCTCTTCCCTGCCAGAATTGCTTGACAAATGGTTTCCCTCTCCATGTAATTACCTTTGGTAACTATATGGGAGGAATGAAATGGACATCAAAACAATCAAGGCCTTGTTGGATGCGTGCTATCAGGCCAAGCGGATTCGGGATCTTCTCCCGGAACTGCCGAAAGGGATTACTCCGTCGTACATTCATTTTCTGGATACCATCGAGACACTGGAGCAGCAGGGGCAGCCGGTAAAGGTCTCCGACATCGGAGAAGCGCTGCACATCCCCCGCCCGGGCGTTACCCGGACGGTGAAGGAAATGGAGGGCAAAGGATTTCTTTGCAAGCGGACCTCCCCCGATGACGGGCGCATCACCTACATCTCCCTCACAGAGAAAGGGAGGCAGTTGTCCCACCGGTACAACGAGGTTTATTTCAGTCGTTTGGCCCCATTTTTAGAGGATATCTCCCAAGAAGACGCGGATTGCACCATCCGGACAATCGAGCGGTTTTATCATGTCATGTTGGAAATGAGTATTTCAGTTGATTGAGGAAAGATCGGATTTTACCCGGGGAAGTATTCTGCAAAAATTGTTTTGGTTCATGCTCCCGATTCTCGGCGCTCTTGTTCTGCAGGCCGCATATGGAGCGGTGGACCTGCTGGTCGTGGGAAGATTCGGCTCCACATCCGGACTTTCCGCGGTATCCACAGGAAGTCAGGTTCTGAATCTGGTGACCTTTGTCGTGACGCAGCTTGCCACCGGCATCACCGTCCTGATCGCCCGGTATCTGGGTGAGAAGAACCCCAAGCAGATTGCGCCGGTTCTCGGCGGGGCAAGTCTTGTTTTTGCGCTGATTTCGGTGGGTCTTTGTATTGTTTTGATGGGCTTTGCGCGGCCCATCTCTGTGCTGATGCAGGCGCCGGCGGAATCGCTGGATCTCACCGTGGATTACGTGCGCATCTGCGGCGGCGGCATCTTCTTTATCGTCGCCTACAATCTGCTCTCCGCCATCTTCCGCGGGCTGGGAGACAGCAAATCGCCGCTGATTTTCGTCCTTGTCGCGTGTGTGGTCAACATCATCGGTGACCTTGTGCTGGTCGCCGGGTTCCACATGGACGCGGCCGGCGCGGCGCTCGCTACTGTCTTTGCGCAGGCCATCAGCGTTGTCTGCGCTATCCGGATGCTCATGAAAAAGGATCTCCCCTTTACGATCAAGAGGACCGATTTCTGCTTCAATCGCCAGTGCCGGAAATTCCTGCAGATCGGCATCCCTCTGGCGCTGCAGGAGTTTTTGACCCAAGTTTCCTTTTTGGCGCTTTGCGCCTTTGTCAATCGGCTAGGCCTCGAGGCTTCGTCCGGGTATGGCGTGGCGAGCAAGATCGTCAACTTTGCCTGCTGATTCCCAGCGCTCTGATGCAGTCGATGGCCTCCTTTGTCTCGCAGAATCTGGGAGCCGGCAATCCGAAACGGGCAAAGCGCTCGATGTACACCGGCATCTGCGTCGGTCTTGTATTCGGATGCGCGGTATTTACGCTTGTCATGCTGAAGGGTGACCTGCTGGCTGGCTTCTTCTCCACCGATGCGGCCGTGATTGCGTGCGGCTTTGCTTATCTGAAGGGCTTCGCACCCGAGACCATTGTCACCGCCGTGATGTTCAGCATGGTGGGCTATTTCAACGGGAATCAGAAAACCCTCTGGGTCATGATGCAGGGTCTGATCCAGACGCTTCTCGTGCGTCTTCCGCTGGCATATTTTATGAGTATCCAGCCGAACGCAAGCTTGACGAAGATCGGTCTTGCCGCCCCTGCTTCTACGGCATTCGGCATCCTGCTGAACGTTGGATTCTACATCTATCTGAACCATCAGCAGAAAACAGCCTTGTCCAATCAGTCTAAAACAGCATGAATCTCTGAACAGGAGTCAATGAAAAAAGGTGTACCGCAGGCAGAAATGCGGTGCACCTTTTTTCGCTGTGATTTAAATGTTATGCAGTCATTTCGTTCTAAGTCATCTTCTGCAGAATGAATCTTCTAAAACTTATCTGTTTCGTAAAATTCAACGCCATCACAATTCAATTTAGAATCCGGATTTTTCACATTCGCACCTCTGCCTCTCTACTATTTTAAATTAAAGGGCTGAAGATTATCCCAGATAAGTTTTTCTGAATTTGACTCTGTCTCTCCAAAATGGTCGGTGAAATCTTTATAGTGTCTCGCGCCCATTTTCTCATATAGGCGCTTGGCGGTGTCATTGCCTTTCACGATGCAGATACTCATCCGGGTATCCCCATTGTGGGCAGCATAGTTTCCGACCTTTTTAATCAATTTTGTCCCGACGCCTTTTCCCCTTGCGGCCTTGGAGACATGAAGAGAATCGAGATACAAGCAGTTTTGAATCTCCTCGTCCTCCTTACACGCCGAGAATCCCAGAAATACCTCTTTCTCATACGCCACAAAAATTTTGTGTCCTTTCTCGAGAAGATAACTGCCCCATTTTTGTTTTGAGTCCTCAAAATTCAGATGATCCAAAAACTCATCCGGCAGCAATTCCTTATACGTCTCTTTCCAGTTCTCTGTGTATAATTTGGCGATGCTTGCCACATCTGCGTTTGTCGCTTCCCTGATCTCCATTTTGTCCCCCACACTTTGCTCTGTTTTCTTGCTGCTCGGAACAAATCTACCACAGTGATGTTCTGCAAAAACAACACTTATTTTTGCGTAAAAAATATTTTCGTGGCAATCATTCCATTTTACTTTTTTGTGAAAACACCTCGATAGAAAAGCATCTATCTTCTTAGCTTTTGGAAATTGCCATTTCCAATCCCTGTTCAATTTTTTCTTTTTCCCCGCTTCCGTCTGTTCTGAGGCGAAGAAGAGGTATGCCGTATTTTTCAAAAATTATATTTTTCTTTTCATCCCGATCGGCCTGAGCACTTCCAGCAGTGTGAAATGCCGTCCCGTCTACCTCTATTGCTAGCAGCGGCGACTTATCCATCCTTCGGAATAACAGAAAGTCCACATGGGTCAGTGGATTGGCCACATATACGGCTTCCTCCTCTGTCAAGAGAGAGTTATCTCTAATCAAGTTTGCCACAGATACATGAACAGCACAGTCCACAAAAGAATATTTTTCCTCACTAAGGATCCTTTGAATCACGGTATAGAGGAGGTTCTCCGAATCATATTCGGACACTCTTCCATGCTTTTTCAAAAACATCCTGCGTTGCTCGGCATATTCGTGGTAAAGAAGGTCAAAGACAGAATAAACGGTACTGTCAATCACCTCACAATTATGGTACTGGATATATCGAGTCAAGTCTCCATAATTCGTTTGGTCATTTTGAGGGTTCTGCGAGGTAATCACTGTCAAAGATTTCACTGCTCTTGATACTGCAACATTCAGCATTTTGGGATCATCAACAAAGTCTGTAATAACATTGTCCACGGATGTCAAAACAATTGCGTCCTTTTCCCTGCCCTGAAACTTATGTACAGTGGCCACTTCCACCTCTTTTCCAAGCTGCGCTTTGATCGCCGCCACCTGATCCCGATAGGGCGTAATAATGCCAATGCTCCTGTATCCCTTTTGGGTCAGTGCCGGAAGCACTTCCTTTTGTATCACATCAATCTGTCTCTGGTTCACATGCCCTCTGGCGTGATTCCCTGCAACCGTGTGATACATGGTCAGGACATCCTGTTCCTGATGATCCTCTGTCATGACAATAAGCTGCCCGCCATAAAACTTCTGATTACAGAAATTGATAATCTTGGGATGGCAGCGATAGTGTTCCCGCAGAAGAACCATGGGGATCTCTGGCCATGTTTCTATGGCCGAAGAGAGCAGACTATGGCTTGCAAAATGATAGATTTCCGGGAGCGCATATCGAGACCATATCTTCTCACTATCTTGAAAATTCTTACTATCCAACACATTGGGAAGTTGCTGAAGGTCTCCTACGATAACCACATTTTTAGCACAGGAAAGCGCAAGTACTCCTGTTGCCAAATCCACCTGCGAGGCCTCATCTACAATCAGATAATCGTAGACATGCTCAAAATTCAAAGTTCCCTTAATAGAGTAGGTTGTACTCAGGATTACCGGATATTCCCGATTGAATTCCTCCGCGTTATCCCGAAAATCATGCATTTCAAAGTGTCTTCTCTGCCCTTTCCAATTATATCTCTCGCTCAATTCCGCCCGGAATAACCGCAGAGATTTTTCGGACAGTTCATCCATCTTCCCTTCAAAAGAGTATTGCTCCAGCTGCTTCTCCAGCTGCTTTTTCTCCTGCGTCAGTTCCTGCCGGCGCACCAGATAAAATTGACGTTGCAGAGATGGGATCACCTGTTCCGGCTGCTGCAAAAACATTCTCAGCACTTTGCGGTTAAACCGAAGGAGAATAGAGACTTTTTTAAAAAATCCCAGCCGGCCTTTCTGCTGAATATGCTGTTCATACTCTAGCCAAAGCGACAGTATTTTGCGAGAAGAAAGGCCGTTTATTTCCTCCGAAGACGCTTAGGTTTCTTTACAAAGGCATAATCATAAATCACAACAAAAACCGAGCCAACCTACACTAAAACGTCGCTGTTTCTTTGTGAAAAGCGACGTTTTTTTATGGCCTGGTTTTAGAAAGGAGTGGTGC
>CALXIJ010000056.1 GCA_944388335.1 uncultured Pygmaiobacter sp. | reverse complement strand
GTGGTACTTGTGGCGGGTGGCAAGCCCTCCGCGCAGGTGACGCTCCTCCTTGTTCAGCTCCAGCACCCGGCGCACCTGTTGGTAAAGCGCTCGGTTTTGGTTCCGCAGCCGCTGTGTCAAATCCTTGTGAACCGTCGATTTGCTGATGCCGAACTGTTGGGCGGCACGGCGGACGGTGGCGCCAGTCTCGACGACGTATTCCCCCAGCGCCAGTGCGCGCTCCTCCGGGATTCCCTTCATCGGCGGCCACCTCCCCATCTGACGGATCCTGTGCCGTCCCGATCGGCAAAAGCGGCAGTGCCGCACCGCGGCCCGGGCAGGCCGCCGCGCTCCGGGTACTCTTTCATACTGTACGGATTCCCCCTTTTCTGGTCTGGTAACAATCTATGCGGGGGATGGCCCGCTTTATGAGCAGATCAGAGAAGAGAAAAATGCCACCGGCTTCTCTCTTTTCGCAATGCCGCAGTGGGCAAACAACCCGCAAAATAAATACAAATTGTATGGAAAACAGAAAAAACTCCAGATCGGAGAGACAAAATGTCCGATCTGGAGTTTTTTTGTGAGTTTTTTTGCGCTGCCGCAAAGCGGCCTGCCGGCTGCCCGGCGGCAGAGACGGTTGATCCTGCGGGCCCCCGGTCCCTGAAACGAGGGCGGCCGCGTCCCGAAGGACGGCCCCGGCGTGGGACCGTCACCCTGAGGGACTGCGCGCGGGCCCGGCCCGGCAGGTCAGAACCCGCAGAGCGAGATCACTTCAGCAGATCACAGGTCATCCCGACGAAGGTGATGACCCCGTTGACCAGACCGACCTCGTCGAGGTCGAACTGGCTGTTGTGGAACGGGCCGGCGCAGCGCACGAGGTTGGAGAAATAGCAGGACTGTCCGCCCTGACTGCGCACCCGCTCGGAGAAGTAGGAGTAGTCCTCACTGCCGGAGGCGCCGCCCTTCATCTCCACACAGGAGAGCCCCAGCCGGTCGCGGCAGACCTGCAGCACCCGCGCGGAGAGCTCGGGGCTGTTCTCGGTGCAGTCGGCGGCGCCCATCAGCCGGATCTCGCAGCCGCAGTCGTGCATCTCGCCGGCGGCGCGGGCCACCCGGAAGGCGTACTCCTGCATGTGGCGGTTTGCCGCGGCGCTGTTGCCCCGCACCTCGACCTCCAGCTTCGCCTCGGCGGCGACGACGTTGCGGCCGGTGCCGGCGTGCAGGGTGCCGACATTCACCTGTGTGCCGGCCGCGCCGTGCCGGGGGATCGCGTAGAGGTTCAGCACCGCGGTCGCCGCGGCGAGCATCGCGTTTTTGCCCAGCTCGGGGCAGAAGCCCGCGTGGGCCGGCTTACCGTGGTAGTAGATGTCGAATTTGGTGGTTGCCAGCGTGTTGCCGTTGCCGACCCCGATCGCCGGCTCTGCGGTGTCGGGGTTGCCGCCCATGTGGCCGCCGAGGACATAGTCTACCCCGTCGAGGTGGCCCTTGTCCACGATCGACTTTGCGCCGCGGACCCCTTCCTCCGCCGGCTGGAAGATCAGCTTGACGGTGCCGTGCAGCCGGTTCTTCATCTGCATCAGCAGCTTTGCGGTGCCAAGGCCGATGGTGATGTGGGCGTCATGGCCGCAGGCGTGCATCACGCCCGGATTGCAGGAGGCAAAACCCTCCCGCGCGGGCAGGTGATCCTCCCCCTGCGCCTCCGGCACCGGCAGCGCGTCGATATCAAACCGCAGCGCGACCACCGGCCCCTCGCCGCAGCGCAGGATGCCGATGACCCCGGTGAATCCGCCCCGCACCTGCTCGAGAAACTCCGGGTCGGCGCCCTCGGCGGCGGCACGGCGGTATTCCCGCTCGAGGATCTCCTCGTCCGGAACCCCCATCCGGCCCGTTTCGTCGCAGACGTCCCGGCCGACCAACACCTCATAGCCGAGATCGGTCAGCCGCCGCGCGATCAGCGAAGCGGTGCGCATCTCGCACCAGCCCAGCTCGGGGTAGTGGTGCAGGTCGCGACGGCAGGCGACCAATTCCTCCCGCATCCCCTCAGCGGCGGTGCGGATCTCTTTTCCCAGTTCGTCCATCCCAAATCCCTCCAAGAAATGAAGTGAAAAATAACTTTCCCGCAATATTATAGCACAGCCGAGGAAAAAAGGAATAAAGCGCAAAGAAGATTTGACAGGCCGGGGGCAAAGAAAATATAATCCAGATAGAAGGACACCCCCGGCGCCGCCGGCCGGTACCGGGGGCAAAGCGGACAAAAAACGCCCCGCGCGCGGGGGCAAAAGGAGAATGCAGGATGTTGAGCGAGTGGGCAGAGAAAAAATTTCACAAGAGCCTTGCGGACTGCAGCGCAGCCGAAGCCTATGACGCGGCACTCAGCCTCTGCAAGGAGCGGGCGGCGGCCCTGCCCCGCCCGCAGGGAGAGCGCAGATTATACTATATCTCGGCGGAGTTTCTGGTGGGCAAGCTGCTGAGCTCCAGCCTGATGAACCTCGGGCTCTGGGACGCGGTCGAGGCGGAGCTTGCCGCGGCGGGCAAGAGCATCGCCCAGCTGGAGGACGCCGAGCCGGAGCCCAGCCTCGGCAACGGCGGACTCGGGCGGCTGGCGGCCTGTTTTATGGATTCGATCGCCACCCTCGGGCTGCCGGGGGAGGGGGTCGGCCTCTGCTACCACTACGGGCTCTTCCGCCAGCTGTTTTCCCACAACTGCCAGACCGAGCAGCCGGACGGCTGGATCGAGGAGGAGAGCTGGCTGCGGGACACCGGACGGCGCTATCGGGTCCGGTTCGGTGCGCGGCAGGTGACCGGGCGGCTGTATGAGATCGATCTGCCCGGCTATGGCGGAAAGAGCCGCAGCCGGCTGCGGCTGTTTGACCTCGAGGGGGTGGACCCCTCCCTGATCCGGGACGGAATCACCTTCGACAAGACCGACATCGAGCACAACCTCACCCTCTTCCTCTATCCCGATGACTCGGACCGGGCGGGGCGGCTATTGCGGGTCTACCAGCAGTATTTCATGGTCAGCTGCGCCGCACAGATGATCCTCGAGGAACTGGCGCAGCGGGGAGAGGCGCTGTCCCAGCTCGACAAAAGGGTCGTGATCCAGATCAACGACACCCACCCCTCGATGATTATTCCCGAACTGGTGCGGCTGCTCACGGAGGGCGGGATGCCGTTTGAGGAGGCGGCCGGGGTGGTCAGCCGCTGCTGCGCCTACACCAACCACACGATTCTGGCCGAGGCGCTCGAGCGCTGGCCGGTCGCGGACCTCGAGGAGGTGGTCCCCCAGCTGATGCCGGTCATCCGCCGTCTGGACCGCCTCGCCAAGCTGCGCTACCCGCAGCCGGAGCTCGCGATCATCGACGGGCAAAATCAGGTGCAGATGGCCCGGATGGACATCCATTTCGGCTTCTCGGTCAACGGGGTCGCGGCGCTGCACACCGAGATTCTGGAGCAGTCGGAGCTGGCACCTTTTTACAGGATCTATCCGGAAAAGTTTTCAAACAAGACCAACGGGATCACCTTCCGCCGCTGGCTGCTCGGCTGCAACCCGGCGCTGGCCGGTTTTATCAGCCGGCGGATCGGGGAGGGGTGGAAGCAGGACGCCGATGCGCTGGGCCGCCTTGCGGACTGGAAGGAGGACCCCGCCTCGCTGGAGGAACTGCTCGGCATCAAGGCGTCGAGCAAGCGGGCGCTGGCAGAATACCTGTCCCAAAACGGGGGATTCTCGGTGGATCCGGACAGCGTCTTTGACATCCAGATCAAGCGGCTGCACGAGTACAAGCGCCAGCAGATGAACCTGCTGTACATCATCTGGAAATATCGGCAGATCAAGGCGGGACAGCTGCCGCCGCGCCCGATCACCTTCCTGTTCGGGGCAAAGGCTGCCCCGGCCTACCGGCTGGCGAAGGACATCATCCACGCGATCCTCTGCATGGCGCAGGTCGTGGCGCAGGACCCGCAGGTCTCCCGCTGGATGAAGATTGTCTTTGTCGAGAACTACAATGTCACATGGGCGGAAAAGCTGGTCCCGGCGGCGGATATTTCGGAGCAGATCAGCCTCGCCTCAAAGGAGGCGTCCGGCACCGGCAACATGAAGCTGATGCTCAACGGCGCGCTCACCCTCGGCACGCTGGACGGGGCGAATGTGGAGATCTCCCAGCTGGTGGGGGAGGAGAACCTGTATCTGTTCGGCCGGCGCAGCGAGGAGGTCATGGCGCTCTATGCAAAGGGGGCGTATGACCCGCGCAGCTATTACAAGACCCCGCTGATTGAGCCGCTGGTGGATTTTCTGCTTGCAAAACCGATGCTGGAGCAGGGGGACGCCGAGCAGCTGGGAAGGCTGTATCAGGACCTGACCCACAAGGACTGGTTCATGGCGCTGCTGGATCTCGAGGACTATATCCGGGTAAAGGAGCAGATGTTCGCCGATTACGAGGATCGGCAGAGCTGGGCGAAGAAGATGATGATCAACATCGCGCAGGCTGGCTACTTCTCCTCCGACCGGACGATCGAGGAGTACAACCGGGAGATCTGGAAGCTATGACCCGGGCAGTCTTCTTTCCTCCGGTGGCAATTTGTGGTATACTGTAAAAATGAAAGAACAAACCGGCGCTGCGCCGGAAAAGGAAGTGGGGAACAAAATGCATCAGCATGAAAAGATGTATCATATCGGCCTTTGCAAGGCGGATCTCGAGGGGGCGGATTATGCGATTCTGCCCGGCGATCCGGGCCGTGTGGAGAAGATTGCGGCCCTGATGGAAAATGCGAAAAAGATCGGTCAGAACCGGGAGTACACCAGCTGGCTGGCCGAGACCAAGGGGGTCAAGGTGCTGATTATGAGCACCGGCATGGGCGGCCCGTCCACCGCCATCGGCGTGGAGGAGCTGCATATGCTGGGGGTGTCCAACCTGATCCGGGTGGGCACCTGCGGCGGTATGCAGATCGACGTGCAGGCCGGGGATCTGGTGGTCGTGCAGGGCGCGATCCGGCAGGAGGGCACCAGCAAGGAGTATCTGCCGATCGAGTTCCCCGCCGTCGCCAACATCGACATCACCATTGCGCTGCGGCAGGCCGCAAAGGAGCTGGGCATGACCAACCACACCGGCATTGTCCAGTGCAAGGACAGCTTCTACGGCCAGCACAGCCCCGAGCGGATGCCGGTCAGCTATGAGCTGGAGAACAAGTGGCAGGCATGGATCCGCGGCGGCGCGCTGGGCAGCGAGATGGAGACCTCGGCGCTCTACACCGTCAGTCAGGTGCTGGGCGTCCGGGCCGGCGCGGTGATGCTCTGCGTCTGGAATCAGGAGCGGGAGAAGGCCGGCCTCGACCAGCAGGAGTGCCACGACACCACCGGCGCAATCCGCACCGCAATCCGCGCGGTGGAGATCCTCGCGGGGAAATAATGCTTTGTGAAGGAGTACTCGCCGCACAGGCGGCGGATACCGGAAGAAACGGTTGACAGAACAAAAGGAGCGGGCAGCTTTTGGCTGCCCGCTCCTTTCGTTCTGCACCTGTCATCAATCAAAAGAGACGCACCCGGCAAACCGTCCGCCGGGGCAAAATGGGGAAGATAAGCCCCGAAGGGATCTTTACAGCGGAAAAAGAGGCCGCAGAGGGAAGATCAGCCGTCCGCCCGGTCGGCACGGAGCAGGGGGATGAGGTCCAATAGGGTGGAACACGCGGCATAGAGCATTCCGCGCAGCTCCTCATCCGGCCGGGTGAGGTCCCAGACCATCGCCGGCTTTGCGCCGGCGGCGTGGGCGGCGCGGATGCCGTTGGGGGAGTCCTCCACCACGAGGCACTCCTGCGGCGAGCGATCCAGAATCTCGGCCGCCTTTAAAAAGATGTCCGGCGCGGGCTTGCAGTGGGTGACCATATCGCCGTAGAGGTACTGGTCAAAATAGCCGTAGATCCCCACGCTCTTGAGCAGGCGGGAGGCGCGCGGTCGGTCGGTCGAGGTGGCCAGCGCCATCGTGTAGCCGTGATCCCGCAGCCAGGAGAGCAGGGTGAGAACGCCGACCTTCAGATGCGGCCCCTCAAGGGCAATCACCTCGTTTGAGATCTCGTATTTGCGGCGGTAAATCGCCTCGAAATCGGTCAGCGCATCGCCGTAATAGGCGCAGAACCGCGCCTGCATATCCTTTGCGCTGGTGCCGCGGCTGTCGAGGATCAGCTGCTCGACATAGGGGAGCCCCGCCTCCCGCAGGGCCAGATTCCAGCAGCTCAGCGAGAGCCGCTCGGTATCCAGCAGCAGCCCGTCCATGTCGAAGATTACCGATTTTATCATAGAAAGATTCCTCCCATGCGGCGCACTGCCGCCTGACATTCCATCCTATTATAATGGGGAACGCAAAAAATCGCAAATCCCGACGGCATCGCACAGAGATTTCACACTTTTCACAAAAACAGACACTTTTCACGCGGGGCAGGGGTATGTTAAAATAGCAATGTAGAAAAACGAAGAGCGCGCAGAGAGAATCTGGCCCCAATCTGTATAGGAAGAGGCTTTTTTCGACATACTAAAAAGGCCGCCGGGGAGTTTTTGCGGCGGCAGGCGCGAGAAAGATAAAAGGTGTGAATGGGATTTTGATGAAAAAAATTGCCGCCTGCAGTGCGGCTTTCTTCTTGTTTTTCGGCGCTCTGGCCCCCTCGCGGGCGGGCGCGGAGGAGGTGGCTTCCCCGCCGGCGGTCGCGGCGGGCGCGGCCTGCCTGATGGATGGCGAGACCGGGCAGGTTCTGGTGGGAAAGGAGCTGGACCTCCAGCTCCCGCCAGCATCGATCACCAAGATCATGACCACCCTGCTGGCGGTGGAAAACGCCGAGCTGACCGACACGGTCACCATGACCGACGCCTCGGTGTTCAGCGTGCCGCGGGACACCAGCCATCTGGCGCTGACCCCCGGTGAGGAGCTGACGATGGAGCAGGCCCTGATGGGGACGATGCTTCCCTCGGCAAACGACGCCGCGAATGGGGTGGCCGAGACGGTCGGCGGCACCATCGAGCAGTTCGTGGAGATGATGAACCAGCGCGCCGCCGGGATCGGGGCGGTAAACACCCACTTCGTCAACCCGAACGGATTGGACGATCCAAGCCATCTGACCACTGCGCGGGATATGGCGCTGATCACCCGGGAGGCAATCCAGAACGAGGACTTTGTCAAGATCTTCTCGACGGTGGAGTATGTGATCCCGCCGACCAACAAACAGAGCGAATCGCGCAACATCGGGGCGGGCAACAAGCTGGTCTTTGACTTTACCGATTATTATTACCCCGAGGTGATCGGGGCGAAGAGCGGCTACACGATGGAGGCGGGCCACACGCTGGTCTCGGTCGCGCAGAAGGACGGGCGCACCCTGATCTGTGTCGTACTCGCAGAGCAGAGCAGCAGGGAGATGTATCAGGATACCGTGGCGCTGTTGGACTACGGCTTTTCCGGGTTTACCCAGACGACCCTGACGACCGAACAGCTGGCGGGCTGGATCGAGGCAAACGACGCTGCGCTGGACGGGGATGCGACCCTCAGTGTGCTGCTGGCGAACGGGGTCAGCGCGGAGGATCTCGTCGAGCGGTATCAGGTGGTAGAGAGCGACCGGGACGAGATGATCATCGAGGTGACGGTCTCGCTGCCGCAGGAGAGTGACGCGCAGTATCAGGTGGTCGGCAGTACCCGGCTGCGGTATATCCTGCCGGTGGTCGAGCCCCCGGCGGAGCAGACGGAAGAGAAGGGGCTTCCGTCCGGTGTGCAGACCGCGCTGAAGGCTCTGGCACTGCTC
>CALXIJ010000055.1 GCA_944388335.1 uncultured Pygmaiobacter sp. | reverse complement strand
ATGAGCTTGCGGCCGCCGGATAACCCCTCTGCCGGATCGCCGCCCGTCTCGGACAGGGAGGCCTCATAGCTCTCGGGAGATGCCCCCTGCGCCGCAGCGGAATCGGTCGCCGTGGCTCCCCTTCCCCCGCACCCGATCAGGGAGATCAGCAGGCCGAGTATCACGGTGACGGAAAGCAAACGCCCAAAAAGCCGGTCTTTCATTGTGAAAACCTCCTTTGATGAGATGGGATGGTGGATGTGTTTTCTGACGAGTTGTCCTGCCCCAAAAAATCTTCTCTATTCTCAAAAACGGAAAAAGCCGCCCGGACATTACAGGTCGGTCGAATGTTGTGAACAATTTGTCATTTTTAACGCAGATGGGCATCCTCTGTATCGTCGGGAAGATCCTGTTCGGCGCGCTGCCCCAGTTCAGCGCAGAGATGATCGGCAAAGGCCTCCATCGCGCCGATGAATTCCTCTGAAAAAGTCTGGACGGTCTGGCGCATGGCGGAGCGTTCCGCGGCGTAGATCCCCCGCAGTACTCTGGCGGCATAGGCGCGGCCGGAGGGTGTGAGTGCAATCTGCTTTTCCCTGCCGTCGGCGGCGGGCAGCAGTTCGAGATACCCGGCGGCCGCCAGCTCCTTGACATTGGTGTTGACTGTTGTCTTGGGAATCAGCCAGTCGTGGCAGATCTGCCGCTGGCTGTGGATCTGTCCGTCGTCCAGTGCCCAGAGCAGGGTCAGCTCATTTTCCTTTGCGCCGCGCCGGCGGGCAAACAGGTAATAGGCGCCGTCGATCTTTTCGGTGGCGAGCATCAGCCTGCGGATCGCCCGTTCGGTCTGATCCATCGGGCCCCCTCCTTTTTCAAATGAATGTGATGGCGTAATCGATTGAAAAAAGGGCGCACGCGCTGTCGCGAGAGCCCTTTTCAATACAATTCGTTATTTTGCTGTATTGATAAACTGTCTGTTGTTCCAAATGTACTGCGCACCGGACAGCGCGGTGACGGCGGCGATGACCCAGCAGAGAATCTGGGTGATCAGTCCAACCGCGCCGATTGCTTCGGGAGCGGCAAGGCCGGCGCTGAAATAATAGAAGACGATCGAGAGCATCTGCAGCACGGTCTTGACCTTGCCCCAGATGTTGGCGGCGATCACCTTGCCGCCGGGGGCGCCGGCAGCGATCATCCGGACGCCGGAAACAGCGAATTCCCGCGCGAGGATGATGCCGACCACCCAGATGCTGCACACACCGTCCCGCATCATGTAGAGAAAGGCGACGGTAGTCAGCAGCTTATCGGCCAGAGGATCCGCAAATTTGCCGAAATCGGTGACCAGATTGTACTTGCGGGCGATCTTGCCGTCCAGCATATCGGTCAG
The DNA here is from genome assembly GCA_944388335.1 of uncultured Pygmaiobacter sp. Taxonomy (GTDB): domain Bacteria; phylum Bacillota; class Clostridia; order Oscillospirales; family Ruminococcaceae; genus Pygmaiobacter. The sequence continues at coordinate 38,829 of CALXIJ010000055.1, read as the reverse complement.
GCTGGCGATGGCAAAGATGATGCCGGCCACCAGATACCAGATCTTCTCAAAATTCGAGGTGCCGTACTGGCCAATACCGGCAAAGACCATAAAGACCGGGACCAGAACGATCCGTGCAAGGGTGAGCTTGTTGGGCAGATTCATTTGTCGCACCTCTCTTCCAGCCGGGCGTACAGGTCATAGACGTCGCTCTCCTCAACCCGAACCCGGTAAAAGCCGCCCTCCTCCAGCGGAAGATCGGGCGAATTGACATAGACGATGGCGTCGATCTCGGGCGCATCAGCGGCCGAGCGGCAGGCATAAAGACCGGTCTCCTCATCCAGACCGTCGCAGATGACCTCCAGCTCCGCACCCAGTTTTTCCTCCTGCTTGCGGGCCATCACGCCGGCCTGAATCTCCATGATCCGCGCCGCGCGCTCCTCCCGCACGGAGAGGGGCAGCTGCTCCATTCTGGCGGCAGGGGTGCCCTCCTCCTGCGAGTAGGCAAAGCAGCCCAGACGGTCAAACTCGGTCTCCTTGACGAATTCGCACAGCTCTTCAAACTGCTCCTCGGTCTCCCCGGGATAGCCGGCGATCAGGGTGGTGCGCAGCGTCAGCCCGGGGATGCCTGCCCGCAGGCGGCGAATCGCCGAGAGAACCGTCTCCCGATCCCCCTTGCGGTTCATCGAGCGCAGGATCTCGCTGTTGATATGCTGGATCGGCAGATCAAGGTAGGGCAATACCTTGTCATTGCGGGCCATTGCGGCGATGAAGTCGTCGGTCACCCGCTCGGGATAGGCGTAGAGCAGCCGGATCCAGTGGATTCCCTCGACCTGATTGAGGGCATCCAGCAGTTCAACGGTCTGGTTGCGGCCCAGATCATCACCATAGGCGGTGACATCCTGCGCGACCACAATCAGCTCCTTTACCCCCTCGCTGGCGAGCCAGCGCGCTTCCTCGAGAACCTGCTCCAGCCTGCGGGAGCGCAGCGGCCCCCGGATCAGGGGGATTGCGCAGTAGCTGCAGCGGTTGTTACAGCCCTCTGCGATCTTTAAGTAAGCGTAATGACGGGGGGTGGAGATGACCCGCAGCCCCTCCAGCGGCAGATCGGTCTTTTTGGCAAAGGCCTCTACCTTTTCCCCGTCCAGCGCCCGCGCGACCAGTGCGGCAATGTCCGCGTTGCAGCCGATGCCGATGGTGGCGTCCACCTCGGGGATCTCCTTCTGGATCTCCTCCCGATAGCGCTCGGCCAGACAGCCGGTGACTACGACCTTGGGCGGATGCGCGCCCTGTTTGAGCTGCACCGCCTCGAGGATGGTGTCGATCGCCTCCTGTTTGGCGCTCTCGATAAAGCCGCAGGTGTTGATTAAAATCACATCCGCCTCGGCCGGGTCGGCGGTGGTTGTGTGCCCCGCCGCCAGCAGCGCGTGGCAGAGATGGTCCGCATCTACCTGATTTTTCGGACATCCCAAAGAGATCAATGCGATTGTAGCCATTTTTGTTTCCTCTATCCCTCCATGGCGGCAGCTGCGCGCCACGGTGTAGTTTAATCCCAATCGGGCTCGTATTCAGGGGAGGTGATCCCCTCTTCCTCCAGAAAACGATCCACCGCCGCCCGGGCATCCCGCCCGGTAAAGCCGCGCCTGCGCAGCGCGGCGATGACCTTTTCCCGCTCGCCGGCGAGCAGCCGGGAGCGATACTGCCGCTCGAGCAGTGGCCGGATGGTCTCCGCTTCGCTCCCCTCCAGCTCCTCCAATGCGCCCTCAATGAGCGCACGGTCCAGACCGAGAGCCACCAGTTTGGCGCGGATCTCCTGCCGGCTTTTGTGCCGGTTTGCCATCCCGGCGGCACGGCGGCGGGCATAGCCCGCATCGTCCAGAAGGGAGAGCCGCTCCATCTCGGCGACGGCTGCCGCACAGGTGTGTTCGTCAAAGCTGCGGCAGAGCTTGTTGTAGAGCTCCACCGAGCCGTATTCCCGCAGACTGAGAAAGGTCAGCGCCTTGTCCTTTGCGGCGCGCAGATCGCTGTTTTCCCGCAGCTGCGCGAGGGTTTCTCCATCCAGCGTGTCCCCTTCCCGCAGACCGCTGCGGGCCAGTGTCTCGCCATCGACCGAAAAGAGAAATTCTCCGTCCGCAAAGAGCGCAAACCTGCCTTTTCGGGTGGGTTCGATCGCAGTTAGAAGCACTGCCATCAATCTTCCACCGAAATGTCAATGTTCGCGCTGCCGGAGCTAGGGGCCGGCTTTGCGGCGGTGATAACGGGGGCGTCATCCACCGAGCGGGGTTTTTCCCGGACAGCGCGCCGCGCGGCGCCGGGCATCAGCTTATCGGCATTCGCACGGACCTGACGCTCGATCTCGGCGGCAAATTCGGGATTGTTCTTGAGGTATTCCTTTACATTGTCGCGTCCCTGTCCCAGCCGGGTTTCCCCATAGCTGAACCACGATCCGCCCTTTTTGATGATGTCCAGCTTGACCGCGAGGTCGAGGATCTCGCCCTCCTTGGAGATCCCCTCGCCGAACATGATGTCGAATTCGCCCTCCCGGAACGGAGGCGCGACCTTGTTCTTGACAACCCGGGCACGGGTGTGGTTGCCTACAATGACACCGCCAACCTTCAGCGCCTCGGTGCGGCGCACATCGATCCGGACCGAGGAGTAGTATTTCAGCGCCCGGCCGCCGCTGGTGACCTCAGGATTGCCATAGACCACGCCGACCTTTTCCCGCAGCTGGTTGATAAAGATGGCGATGGTGCCGGTCTTGCCGATGATGCCGGTCAGCTTGCGCAGCGCCTGGCTCATCAGTCGGGCCTGCAGGCCGACATGGCTGTCTCCCATTTCCCCCTCGATCTCCGCCTTGGGCACCATGGCAGCCACCGAATCGATGACGATGACGTCGATCGCGCCCGAGCGCACCAGCGCCTCGCAGATCTCCAGCGCCTGCTCGCCGGTGTCCGGCTGGCTGACCAGAAGGCTGTCGATATCCACCCCGAGCGCCTTGGCGTAGACCGGGTCAAGCGCGTGCTCCACGTCGATAAACGCGGCCTCGCCGCCCCGCTTCTGCGCCTCTGCAATGACATGCAGCGCAACGGTGGTCTTGCCGCTGGATTCCGGTCCATAGATCTCAACGATCCGTCCGCGGGGCAGGCCGCCGATGCCCAGTGCGATGTCCAGCGAGAGGCTGCCGGTCGAGATCGCGTCCACCTGCATCGTGACGTTCTGGCCCAGCTTCATCACCGCGCCCTTGCCAAACTGTTTTTCAATCTGTGCCAGCGCCGTCTCCAGCGCTTTGCTCTTGCTCTCCTGTGCGGATTTGTCCGCCGCTTTTTCTGCTGCCAAGGTGGCACCTCCCTGTATTTGTTGCTGCGCGGTATGCCGCGCGCCCTGTTTCAAGTTTGCCCTAAAAAAGACAGATTTCTCTAATCAATTCATTATACTAAATTCCGCTCTGCTCTGCAAGCGGCGAAGGGACTTGTCAGATGGAATCCGCTCTGCCTTTCTGGTATAATCGAAGGCAAGAAAAAAGGGGGAGAAGCAGAATGCAATGTCACCCTTGGAAGAGCGGAAAAAAGGATCACGATTTCTGACAGAGCGGGGGGATGCAGGGTGGAAAAGGCGCTGATAATCGGGTGTCCCGGTGCAGGCAAGAGCCGGTTTGCCCGCGCGCTGCACCAAGTGAGCGGATTGCCGCTGTATCATCTTGACCTGATCTGGCATCTGCCGGACCGGACGCATCTCCCGCGTCAGGCCTTTGATGAAAAGCTGGGGGAGATTCTACAAGAGAAACAGTGGATCATCGACGGGAACTACCTGCGCACCCTCGAGCGTCGGCTGGCCGCCTGTGATACCGTCTTTTTGCTGGATTTTCCCGTCGAGCTCTGCCTTGCGGGTGCGGCATCCCGCATCGGCAAAAAGCGGGAGGACCTGCCGTGGGTGGAGACCGAGTTTGATGAGGAGTTTCGCCGGTGGATCTTGGATTTTGGACAAGATCAGATGCCCCAGATCCACCGGCTGCTCGAGCGTTACCGCGCCGGTCGCAGGATTGTCGTCTTTCGGACAAGGGAGCAGACGGAGGATTTTTTAAAAAGCTTCCCCGAAGAGGGTGGGAAAAACTAGAAAAAAGCGCGTGTTCCCCGAACCAAATGACCCAAACAGGAGATGCGGAAGGCAGAAGCAAAAAAGGGGCACAGTGGGGAGGAAGCTCTCCCTGCGCTGTGCCCCTTCTTTTTTGGGGGTACTCAGTGGTTGCAGCGGCGGTAGATCTCAAGGATCTCCTCCTCACCCAGCACCACAAAACTGCCGATCTTCCGGCTGCCGTCAAAGGTGACGGCCCGGGCCATCACGGCGAGCTGCTTTTCATCCTGCAGCCCGATGCCCAGCGCGGAAAAACAGGTCGGCATGCCGATCTCCTCAAAATAGTGCACCGTCGCGTCGATCGCGGCGCGGGCGGCGACGCCGTCGTCCGGCTCTCGGATGCCCCAGACCTCACGCCCAAACCGGGCGAAACGGGCGGGGTCCCGCGGCAGGCAGAAATCAGCCCAGCTGCCCCATACCGTCGAGAGGGATGCGCCGTGGGAGACGTCGAATCGGGCGGAAAGTTCGTGTCCCAGCTGGTGCGGGGCAAAGTCCTTGACCCCGCCAAGGCCGGTCAGACCATTGTGGGAGAGGCTGCCCGCCCACATCAGCTCACTCATCGCGGCATAGTCGGTCGGATCGGCGACGGCGGCGCGGCCGCAGCGGATCACGGTGCGCAGCAGCGCCTCGGCAATCGCGTCGGTCAGCTGGTTGTCCTGAATCGGATTAAAATAGCGGTCCATCGTGTGCATCATGATGTCCACAACCCCGCATTTGACCTGCCACACCGGCAGAGTGAGGGTCAGCAGGGGATCCATCACCGCGAAGACAGGGCGGTTGAGGGGGCTGGAAAGGCCCCTCTTCTGGCTGCTGGCCTCATCGGTCAGCACCGACGAGTCGCTGGTCTCGCTGCCGGCAGCCGAGATGGTCAGCACCACCCCAACCGGCAGGCTCTTTTCCAGCGGTGCACGGCCGGTCCAGAATTCCCAGATGTCGGTATTTGGATTTGCAGCGCCGTGGGCAATCCCCTTGGCGGTATCGATGACGCTGCCGCCGCCGACGGCGAGGATCAGTTCGGCGCCCAGTGCGATTGCACGGCGCACTCCCTCCCGCGCATGGTCAAGACGCGGATTGGGCTTTGTTCCCTCAAAGGTCTCGAAGACAATCCCCGCCTGCCGCAGCTGCTCCTCGATCCGGTCGAGCAGGCCGCTGCGCCGGGCGCTTGCGCCGCCCGAGACGATCAGGACCCGCCGCGCACCGAGCCGCTGGATCTCAGCGGCAGTTTTGGACTCGGCGCCCTTCCCGAACAGGATTCGGGTCGGCACCCAGTATTCAAAACTCTCCATACCTTTTCCTCCTTGGCGTTATCGCTGTGCCGAGAGGGTGCGCAGCAGGTTCTGGCGCTCCTCCCAGAGCTTTTTCGAAAGGTCGACATAGTACCGGTGCGGATATTCAAACCGCTTGACCTCATCCCACAGTGCGCTGACCTGATGGGCGCAGGAGGCGCGAATCTCCTCCAGCGAGGGACAGGCGTAGACCTTGCGTCCCTCCTCATAGATTGGGACGAGGATGTTGCGGGCGGTGCAGTCAGTAAAGGTGCGCTCCTTCCAGGTCTCAATCGGGTCAAAGAGGGTGATGCCGTTCGAGGTGTCCACCGGCTCATCGTAGATGGTGATATAATCGGCCATCGCATTGCCGGTCTCATTGTCATAGATCCGCCAGACCGCCTTGCGGTGGGGGACGGTCATCTTTTCGACCGACTCGCTGATCTTGATCTTGGGCTGATAGCTGCCGTCGGGATTCCGGATGGCAGCCAGCTTGTAGACGCCGCCGAAAACGGGATCGCTCTTGCTGGTGATGAGGTTCTCGCCGATGCCGAAACTGTCCACCTTGGCGGATTGCAGGATCAGATCCCGCACAATGTACTCATCCAGCGAGTTGCTGACCACGATCTTGGCGTCGGGATAACCCGCCTCGTCCAGCAGCCGGCGGGCCCGTTTGGAGAGATATGCGATATCGCCCGAGTCGATCCGGATGCCGCCGGGGCGAACCCCTGCCGGGCGGAGCACCTCGTCAAAAACGCGGATGGCATTGGGTACGCCGCTCTTGATGACATTATAGGTGTCGACCAGCAGCACACAGTTCTGGGGATAGAGCTGGGCGTATTTTTTGAAAGCTTCATATTCCGAGGGGAACATCTGGACCCAGGAATGGGCCATTGTGCCCGAGACGGGAATGCCGTAATCCCGCGCCGCCATCACGCAGCTGGTGCTCTGCACACCGCCGATGTAGGCCGCACGGGCGCCGAGCACCGCGGCGTCATAGCTCTGGGCCCGCCGTGCGCCGAACTCAGCGACCGGTCTGCCCGCCGCAGCCCGGACGATCCGATTGGCCTTGGTGGCGATCAGGCTCTGGTGATTGATATTGACCAGCAGCATGGTCTCGATCAGCTGGGCCTGAATGGCGGGGCCCTCCACCGTGACGATGGGCTCGCCGGGGAAGATGGGAGTCCCCTCGGGAATGGCCCAGACACTGCAGGCAAAGCGGAAATTCTGCAGATAGGCGAGGAAGGGCTCGCCGAAGATACCAAGCCCGCGCAGGTAGGCGAGATCCTCCTCGGTGAACCGCAGCTGATCCAGCGATTCGATCAGCTGCTCCAATCCGGCGCAGATTGCAAATCCGCCGCCGTCGGGCACCTTGCGGAAAAACATATCAAAGACGCAGATCTTGTCCTGATAGCCCTCCTCAAAGTAACCGGCGGCCATGGTCAGCTCATAAAAATCGGTGAGCATCGTGAGATTGCGGGGATTTTTCACATCCATCTTCAAGACTCCTTTTTTCGCGGCAGCGCCGCGCAGTGGGGGGAAGGATCCGGTGCGCGGTCAGATCCGCGGACGGCGCCGGTCCACCTTGCCCATCTTCCGGTTACGGCGGGTGACCCAGAGGATAAACCCGATATAAAGTACTGCGGTGATCGCAATCAGCACGCACAGCACCTTGAAATAGAGGGAGGAGAAGAACTCCCCGATCTTCGCAACGATATAAAGGGCGGTATTCCGCTCGAGGCTCTGGCTGGCGACAAGATCGACGGTGCCGATCTCCTCCCCCGCCAGCGAGAGGGTCACGCTGCCCACCACATCCCCGGCCTCGATCGGGGCACTGACCTCCTCGGGCAGGTGGAACTCCTTGTTGATGGTGCTCTCGTCGCTCTCGACCGGCAGCAGGGTGATCAGGTCATCGGCCGGCCGCAGCTTGAGGGTGTCCTGCTGGGAGCAGTACTTTACCTTGATTTCGGCGATGTCCTTGGTGGTGTCCAGCGCGGGGCGGACGGCGAGGCTCTCGAATACCCAGTCGTAGATCTGGGAGGTCACCGAGAAGGCGAGCCCCTGTCCGTTCTCATCCACCTCATAGGGGGTGCCCATCACGACCAGCATATAGGTCTGGCCGTCCATCTTTGCCGTCGAGATCAGGTTGAAGCCCGCCTCGGGGGTGGAGCCGGTCTTGATCCCCTGCACATAGGAGCGGTAGACCGTCGACGAGGGGTTCATCATGCGGTTGGTGTTGCGGATATAATACCCCTCGGGGTGCTTGTTGCTGGCCGGCATCCAGTACTCCAGCGAGGTGGCAACCTCCATAAAGGGCTCGCCCAGATCATAGCAGGCCTTGGCAATCAGGTACATATCCTTTGCGGTGGAGTAGTGGTTCTGATCCATCCCATAAAGACCGTGGGCGCAGGCGAAGTTGGTGTTCTCGCAGCCCAGCTCCTTGGCGCGGTTGTTCATCAGATAGAAAAAGTTCTGCAAGCTGCCCCCGCCCAGATAGTCGGCGACGATGCTGGCCGCCTCGTTGGCGCTGGGCAGCATCATCGCATAGAGCAGATCGATCGCCCGCACCTCCTCGTAGGGACGGATATCCGCAGTTGAGCTGGCAACCCCGTACAACTCGTCATAGATGTAGCCGGGCGCGGTGATCCGGGTGTTCTCGAGGTCCTCGACGTTCTCGAGCAGCAGCAGGGTGGTCATCAGCTTGGTCAGACTGGCAGGGGGCCGCTTTTTGTCGGCATTTTTCTCGTAGACGACAATGCCGGTGTCGAGATTGACCAGATAGACTGCGTCGGCGTTCGGCTCAAACGGCAGGGTAAATGCAGCCGCCGAGGCAGGGGCGACACAAAGGGTACAGCTTATAATCAGCAGCGCAAGCAGACTGCAGAAGAATTTTTTCATCTGGAATACCTCGCGAGGAAATTTTTGTTGTGTTATAATAAAGAGAATGATGTGCAGAAAAAGCCGCAGGCAACAGACCGCCGGGAAGATCTGCATCTGAACTAAAGTAAGATAATAATATAATAGTATAACATCATTTTGTGGAAATAAAAAGCATTCCTTGTGCCGCCGGGGCAAAAAATCGGCGCACAGGGCGGCTGCCACGGAAAGGAGACCCAAATGGTCTATCTGACGGCAGATCTGCATGGAGATCTTGATCGGCTGCTGGAGGCAGAGAAAAAGCTCCGCCGGAAGGATACCCTGATTGTGCTCGGCGATTTCGGCTTTTTGTGGAGCGGGGACAAGGCGGAGCGAAAACTGCTGCGCCGGCTGGGAAAGCGCAAATATACCCTGCTCTTTCTCGACGGTGCGCATGAGAACTTTGACCTGCTGGAGGAGTACCCCATCGTCGAATATCAGGGCGGACGGGCGCGTCAGCTCGGGGAACGGCTCTACCAGCTGATGCGGGGAGAGTGCTATACGATCGGCGGGCACAGCATCCTCTGCATGGGCGGCGGGGAGAGCGAGGATATGCTCGACCGGGAAGAAGGACATACCTGGTGGCGGCAGGAACTGCCCAGTGAGGAGGAGATGGATCACTGCCGGGAAACGCTTGCCGCGCGGAGAGGAAAGGTCGATTACATCCTCACCCACACCCCGCCCTACCGGCTGCGCAGATTTTTGATCGGCGAGGAGGCGGAGACCAACCGGCTGGAGACCTTTTTGGATGAGATCGCCCAGTCCGCCGACTACCGCTGCTGGTATTTCGGGCGTTGCCATATCGACCGGGCGATCGGCGCAAAGGCGACGGCGGTTTACCGCAAGGTGGTTCCGATGTGGGAGGAGCCAAAGAAGAGCATCTTCCGACGGGGAGAAAAACGGCAGGAGGAGAAGGTATAAAGGGGCCGCTGTTTGACAGCATAGAGAACCAAAAAGCAACAGAACCCGCCATCGCAGGATGGCGGGTTCTGTTCATCAAACTGTTTTTAAAAAGACCGGAACGGACAGAATGCTGTGGGGCGGCCGATTAATCCTCCAGCAGCAGCGGCAGCGTGATCTCATACTTTGAATCCAGTGCATTCTTCTCGGCTGCCTGATTCTTGTACGCGTTGACGGTGGCAGTGGACTTTGCGATCGGCTGCAGGGTGCCGGCGCCGGCGACGCAGCCGCCCGGGCAGGCCATGCCCTCCAGCAGATAGCCGTTATACTTGCCGGTGCGGGCAATGGTCAGCATCTTCTTGCAGTCGGCAAGACCCTGCGCGGCCATGATCTTGACCTCTTTGTCGGGGTACTGGCGATGGATGACGTCCGCCACCGCGGAGGCGACGCCGCCGCTCACCGCAAAGCCACGGCCGGCGGCCGTGCCCTCACGCAGCGGATGCTCCTCGGTGATCTCGTCGAAGTTGACCCCCTTGGCCTCGAACATTCCCATGATCTCCTCAAAGGTCAGCACGAAGTCAACATCGCTGCGGATGGTGCGCCGGCTGGCCTCGAGCTTCTTGGCGCTGCAGGGACCGATGAAGGCAACTTTGCAGTTCTTGTGCTCCTTCTTGAGCAGACGGGCGGTAAAGACCATCGGGGTGAGGGCCATCGAGATGTTGGGCGCGAGATCGGGGAAGAGCTTTTTCGCCATGACCGACCAGGCGGGGCAGCAGGAGGTCGCCATAAAGGGCAGCTCGCTGGGGACCTTCTTGACAAAGTCCTCCGCCTCATCGATGGTGCACAGGTCGGCGCCGACCGCAACCTCCGCCACATCGGCAAAGCCCAGCAGCTTCATCGCAGCCTTGAGCCGCTCGGGGGTGACCTTCGGGCCGAGCTGGCCGACAAAGGCGGGGGCGACTGCGGCGTAGACCCGGTCGCCGTTCTTGATCGAGTGGATCAGCTGGAAGATCTGGCCCTTGTCCGAGATGGCGCCGAACGGGCAGTTGACAATGCACATCCCGCAGGAGACGCACTTGTCATAATCGATGGTCGCACGGCCCAGCTTATCGCTGTGAATCGCGTTCATGCCGCAGGCGGCGGCGCAGGGGCGCTCCTGCTTAATGATGGCATGGTAGGGGCAGGCCTCGACGCAGCGGCCGCACTTGATGCATTTGGACTGGTCGATCACGCTCTTGCCGTGGACAATCGAGATCGCACCCTTGGGGCAGACCTCTTTGCAGGGGTGCGCAAGGCAGCCCTGACAGCCGTCGGTTACCCGCACCAGCTTTTCCGGGCAGGCGTTGCAGGCAAACTTGATGATGTTGACCAGAGGGGGATCATAGTACTTTTCGGCAATGGCGCTCTCCTCGATCCCCTCGGAAAGACGGGCATGTTCGGCAACCGGACGCAGCGGCAGCCCGATGGCCAGACGAAGCCGCTCGCCCACGATTGCACGCTCGAGGAAGATGCTGTCCCGGTAGGAAGCTTCCTCCCCGGGGATGATCTTGTAGGGAAGTTCTTCGATGCGGGAATAATCCCCGCCCTCATAGGCCAGCCGCGCGACCTCGGTGAAGACCTTGCGGCGGATATCGGTCACCGAGGAATAGATGCCTCTCATCATAATCGTGTACTCGTCCTTTCGTTCTATATTCAATGACACTGATGGGTTAAAAATTTAACAGAGATGCCCCGAGTAATCATACCATGCCGACCGCGCAGATGCAACTGTTCTAATGAGAAAAGACCGTTTTTTCGGCAGTTTTTACACAGCTGTGTTCCAAGACGGGTTCCCCGGGAGGCAGACATGATTCGCCATATGTCGAGAAATGGGGCATTTTGTTGACAGGATAGGCCAAATCGCTTAAACTTGAAGTTGTTTTTATGAAGCGGCCGGCCGCATTTTTGGGCTGTGCGGGCCGCGGAAAGGAGTGTCCATGGACCGCACGCAGGAGATCGAGCGCAGTATCATCAAAAAGTATCGCAAGTCCATCTGGAACCGTTTTGTCGGTGGAATAAAGGATTATCACCTGATCGAGGAGGGGGACCGCATCGCGGTCTGCATTTCGGGGGGCAAAGACAGTATGCTGCTCGCCAAATGCATGCAGGAACTGCAGCGGCACAGTTATCTGCGGTTTGAACTGGAATTTTTGGTGATGGATCCCGGATATGCACCTGAAAACCGCCGCCGGATTGAGGAGAACGCGGCGCTGCTGGGCATTCCGGTCAAGATCTTTAGCAGCGACATCTTCGAGGTAGTGGAATCGATTGCGGAGAGTCCCTGTTATCTCTGTGCGCGGATGAGGCGCGGCCACCTTTATAAATATGCCCAGAGTTTGGGCTGCAATAAGATTGCGCTGGGGCATCATTTTGACGATGTGATCGAGACGGTGCTGATGAGTATGCTCTACTCCGCCGAGGTCAAGACGATGATGCCGAAACTGCGCAGCAAGAATTTTGAGGGGATGGAGCTGATCCGCCCGCTCTATCTGGTGCGGGAGAGGGATATTCTCTCATGGGTGCGGTACAACGGCCTCTCCTTTCTGCAGTGTGCCTGCCGGCGCACCGAGAACAGCTCGGATTTGACCGGGACAGACGGGGGCCGGCGCAGTGCGACCAAAGCGCTGATCCGGCAGCTGCGGGAGGAGAATCCGCAGGTTGATGTCAACATCTTTCGCAGCATCCATGATGTCAACCTCAAGACGGTGATCGGCTACACCGATCTTGAGGGGAAATACCACCATTTCCTTGACGCCTACGAGGGGCGATGCGGCCGCCCAGAGTACGCGATCTTTGATCTTGACGGCACCCTGCTGGACTCCCTCTGGATCTGGCAGTCGGCGGCGGGCCGGTATCTTGAGCAGCAGGGGGTGTGTCCGCCGCAGGGACTTGCCGATCAGCTGCGGGGGATGACGGTGCCGCAGGCGATCGCGCAGCTGCAGGACCAGTTCCACCTGTCGGGAACGGTGGAGGAAGGGGTGCGTCAGATCTGCGCGCTGGTTGCGCAGGACTATGCCGAGCGGGTCCAGCTCAAGCCGTTTGCCCGTGACTATCTCGATCAGCTGCGCCGGCAGGGAGTTCCCCTCGCGCTGGCGACAGCCTCTGAGCCGGCCTATGTCATGCCGGCCCTTGAGCGGCTCGGTCTGGTCCCCTATTTTACATTGATTGTCACCCGGGACACTCTGCCTCTCACTAAGAGACAGCCGGATTATTACCGGCAGCTGGCACAGCGTTTGGGTGCGCAGCCGCAGCAGGTGACGGTGTTTGAGGATTCGCTGCACGCGATTCGCAGCGCAAAGGAGGCCGGCTGCCGGACGGTCGCAATCTACGACGCGTCTGCTGCCGATGAGCGCAGCCGGATCAAAGTGCTCTGCGATTATTACGCCGGTGGGTTTGACGCGCTGCTGGAGGGGTGAGCCCGGCGGCGCTTAAGGGGAGTGTGCATTGAGATGCTGTTTAACTCGCTGAGTTATGCGGTTTTTTTGCCGGTGGTCTGTATTGTTTATTATCTGCTGCCCCATCGGATGCGGTGGGCGGTACTGCTTGTCTTCAGCCTTTATTTTTATATGAGCTGGAATCCTCAGCTGATCCTGCTGATCCTCTTCACGATTCTGGTCAGCTGGTCGGCGAGCCTCATCCTCAGCAGGCTCGGGGGACAAGCAGCCCGTCGGATGGTTGTCGGCATTGGGGTGGGGCTCTGCCTCTCGGTGCTGTTTTTCTTCAAATATTATGATTTTGCCGCCGAAAGCCTGCGCAGCCTGCTGGGTCTTTCGGGACTTTCCCTCTCTCTTCCGACACTCAAGCTGATGCTTCCGGTGGGGATCAGCTTTTATACCTTTCAGACGCTGAGCTATATTATTGATGTCTATCGAGGCGACCTGCCGGCAGAACGGCATCTGGGCTATTATGCGCTGTATGTCAGCTTTTTCCCCCAACTGGTTGCGGGGCCGATTGAGCGGGCGGGCAACCTGCTGCCCCAGTTCCGGCAGGAACACCGCTTTTCGACGGCTGCCTGTACCCGCGGATTACAGCAGATCGGGGTCGGGCTCTTTAAAAAGGTTGTGATCGCGGACTATCTGGCGGATTTCGTCGATGCGGTCTATAACAATCTGTCGGGTAAGGCGGGGATGACCCTGATCCTTGCCACCGTTCTGTTTGGGATACAGATCTACTGCGATTTTTCGGGATATTCCGATATTGCGGTGGGTTCGGCGCAGATTCTGGGATTTAGACTGATGGAAAATTTCTCCAGCCCCTATTTTGCGCGCAGCGTGCGGGAATTTTGGCGCCGATGGCACATCAGCCTGACCACCTGGTTTACCGATTATGTCTATATCCCGCTGGGCGGCAGCCGATGCAGCAAGGCAAAGCATCTGCGCAACCTGCTCATCACCTTTCTGCTCAGCGGTCTTTGGCATGGGGCGAGCTGGACCTTTGTCTGCTGGGGCCTTTGGCATGGGTTGTTCCTCTGTTTTGAGACGCTGTGGGGCAAACAGGCAGATGGATTGCAGCGCCGGCTGGACCACACCGCGGCAGGCGTCCTGCTGGGGGCGGCGCGCACCCTTTACACCCTCATGGTGGCGATGATGGGGTGGATTTTCTTCCGGGCAAATTCCCTCGCCGATGTGCAATATATTTTTGCCAATCTATTGAAAGGGATCAATCCGCTGCGGCTGGCGGAATATGCCGCGCCGGCGGGGATGGGCGGCCTTCAGCTGGCGGTGGCGGGGCTGCTGATCGGCGCACTGGCGGTGTGGGACGGCATCTCCCGTTATCGGCAGCCGGCTCTTTCGCTGCTCTGCCGGGCAAGACCTGCGGTGCGATACCTGTTTTACTGGGCGCTGGGCGTTTCTATTCTGCTGGCATTGATGCTGCGCCCGTTCGGCGCGGCGGCGGATTTTATCTATTTCCAATTTTAAGGGGAGGAAAAAACGATGGCGCGGTACATCAAAAAGATGCTGGCGCTGGCAGTTGCGGTGGCGCTTCCCTTTGCGATCTGGATCGGCGTTTTGCTGGCAATCCCGGACCACCGCGGCGGCAGCATCGCGGCGACCATCCGGTATAAGACAGATCTGCTGCAATCGACCGAAGGCCCGCGGGTCATCTTTGCCGGAGGCTCCTCCTCCCCCTATGGGACGGTCTGCGCCGAGGTGGCGCAGCAGCTGGACTGCAATGCGATCTGCGTCGGTGCGACCGCCTATCTCGGGCTGCCCTTTTACCTGCGGATGCTGGAGGTCTATGCCGAGGAGGGGGATGTGATTGTCCTCGCACCGGAATACAGCCTGCTGACCGGCGAGTCGACCGACTATTCTCTGGTCTGGGAGGGCGCGGGGCAGGATCCGGATGTCTGGCGCTGTCTGCCGGTCTCCTATCTGCCGGGAATGTTCAGCAGCTCGGTGAGCTATTTGAAGCTCAAACTGGAGGCGCTGCCCTACGGCGCAGGTGACTACAATGAGGCGTTTGGCCCGCTGGGGGATGTGACCCTTTATCGGGAGTCGATGCTGGAAAATGGCTATGTGTCGGGGGACCCGATAGACTTTTCCCCCGAGCGGCTTTACGCTGAAAATCTCGAGCGGATCAACCGCTTTGCCGAAAAGATGGAGCGGCGCAAGATCACGGTCCTTTTCGCCTTTGCGCCGGCAGACAGGTTGGCGGTGGTCAGCGACGAGGAGGAGACGGCGGACTTTGCACAGCGGGCCGAAGAACTCCTCGAGATTCCGGTGATCCTGCCGCTCTCAAAGGCGATGATGGAGGGAGCGTATTTTTACAACTCGAATAACCACCTCACCACCGAGGGGGCACAGATCAACACACAGAATCTGATTGATGGGATCCGCACAGCGCTGAGGGTGCAGACGCTGCCGGAACGGAAGTAAAAAAAGCAGGAGGGCGGGCCCGATTGGGCACGCCCTCCTTTTCTCAAGGCGCTGTGTTTTACTGCAGCTGCCGATCGACGGCAATCACCTCGCCGCGGCCGAGCAGCTCCTCTTCGACAAAACGGAGCGCATGTTCCAGAATCTGTTCTCCCGGCTGCCGCGCACCGGTCACGACTGCGATCCCGAGCACCAAGATCTGACGGTTGTCCTGCCGGTCCACCTCTGCGGCGGAGAGACCGAAGCGCCGCTGAAGTCTGGCAATCAGACTTTTTGCCACCTGTCGTTTCTCCTTGAGGCTGGCGGCGTCGGGAAGGTGGATTGTCAATTCCATTGCGCAGATCAGCATCCAAAATCCCCCTTTTGCTCTGCGGTGATGATCTGTGCGGCAATCAGATCGGCAACCTGTGTCGGGGTGAGGTCGTCCACCGATATTTTTTTGGTGCGAAGCGGACCGTAGAGCGGCAGCCGTGCTGCGGCGCGCGGGAGAATCTCCGGCTGTCGCAGTCCGGCGGCGATGTCCTTTTCAAGATGGCGCCGCAGTGTCTCGGGGCGGCAGACCAGTGAGAAGTTCCAGACCTTGGCGCAGCGAAGATCCAACCGACCCAACAGCTGGTCGAGAATCTCCTGATGATCCATCACCCAGCAGAACAGGATGTTTTCATATCCGTCATCCCGCAAAAAGTTGTTCAGAAGATGGGAGATGTTGTCGAGGACCATCTCCTTGCGCGGCTCGGTCACCCGAAAAGGATCCATCTGCCAGCACCAGTCCCCATCCAGAAAAACTGCCTCCGGCAGCAGATGCAGCAGCGCGGCAGAGGTGGTGCTTTTGCCCACCCCCATCGCGCCGCCGATCAAAATCAGCCGTTTCATCTGAATCCTCCTTTTCAACAAACAGGGCCGCCTGAGAGAAAGACGGCAAAAAAGGCGAGCCATCCGGCCAGCAGCAGCAAAAAAGCGGTGCGCAGAGCCCACAGATGCTTTTCGGCGGCCAGCGCAAGAGCGGCCGGCAGGATGATCAGGCAGATGCTGTATCTCGATGCACTCAGCAGCCAAGCCGCGCCGTTGACCACACCAAAATAGGCCAGCGCATACAGCAGCCACGGCGCGGGCAGGCGCTTGGCCGCCGCAGCGAGGAGGATCAACTGCAACAGCACTACCCCGATCTGCCAGATCCCGTACCAGAGGGCCATGGCGCGGTTTGACTGCCACCAAAGCCCGGTATAACGCCACAGATAGTCCAGTGTCTGCCAAAACAGCCCGGGGCCGTTTTGCCAGTGCTGGCGCTGGAAGAGCAAAAACTGGAACGGATGGCCGTAGATCGCGAAATTCAGCGCAAGATAACCCGCGGTTCCCGCCGCGGGGCCGGCAACCGGCAAAATCCAGCGCAGCCGGGGCCTCTCACCCTGTCTCCAGATGCCAAACAGGGCGGCAAGAGCCAGCAAACTCAGCAGAGGCCCCGGTGTGCGGGTCAGCGCAGCGAGCGCCCCCGCCGCGCCGGCGAGTCCAAAGCGGCGGGATTCCAGCGCATCAAGAAAAACGAGGCAGAGAAAGAGAAACAATGCCTCGCTCATGGGCAGCACAAAGAAAAAGGAGCCGGGGGTCAGCACAAGAAAGAGAACGCTGTAAGCGGCAATACGCCTGCCCCAGCGGCGAAAAACCACCCGGAACAGCAGCCGGGCGCCGCTGGAAAAGAGCAGCAGGTTGACCAGCATAGCGGTGGGATAGAAGGGAAGACCCATCGATACAAAAGGGCGCATCAGCAGGGGAAAAAGGGGAAAATAGACGATCATCAGCGCCTGCTCGGGAAACGTTTCCTGCGTGCCATATCCCCAGCGGGCGAGATCGCGGTAATGCCGCGCGTCCAGCACACTGCCGTCAAAATACCGGTCCAGCGCACCGAGCCCAAGCTCTGGAAACCGCAGCAGTAAGGAAAACAGCACTGCGGCGAGGACGAGCAGGCCGAAGAGCATTGCGGCACAAAAAGCTCTCCTCTCCCCCGCTGAATCCCGGCTGCGGCCGGGTGACAGCGGTGCAGGCACCGCCGTCAAAGAGGGGAAAAGGACGCAGAAGACACCATATCCGATCAGGGCAAAAAAGAGAATGGCTGCGGCGGCACAGACTACCCCATTTCAATCATCCTTTCTTCGACGGGCTGCACCAAGCTGTTTTGAGCGGTCATTCAAAGGAAAAGAGAATCACAGAAAAAGGGCGGACAGTGCAGGATGATTGCCGCTGTCCGCCCTTTTTGCACGGGAAGACCTCTTCCCGTTATTATACTGCCGAAAAGCAATTTAGACCAGTCGTTTTGTCTTCCACCGACCGCCGCGGTACCGCAGCAGGAAGCAGATCACCCGGACGACCCAGTCAATGTACATCGCACACCAGACGCCGTAGATCTCCAATCCGAAATACTGGGCCAGCAGATAGGAAAAGCCGATCCGGAAGATCCACATCGAGATCAGGGAGACGGTCATCGTAAACCGCACATCCCCCGCGGCCCGCAGGCTGTTGGGGAAGGTAAAGCTGAGCACCCAGATCAGCGCCGCCAGAATAAAGTAGGGACGCACAATCGAGACGCCAAGTGCGGCGGCCTCCTCGGAGAGTCCGAAGGGAATGCCAGCCAGCGCTGCGCCTAGGATAAAGACTGAGCTGATCGCCACAATGCAGCCAACGCCCAGCAGGGATAGCTTTTTGGTGTAATGGGATGCCTGCTCGTAGTCCTTCGCACCGACGCACTGGCCGATGACGGTGGTCATCGACAGGCCGATTGCCTGCGCCGGGATCTGCGGCAGGGTGCACAGGGTGTTGCTGACGGCGTTCGCCGCGATCGAGACGGTGCCGAAGGTGGCGATCAGGCTCTGGACCAAGATCTTGCCCACCTGAAACATGCCGTTCTCCAATCCGTTGGGGACGCCGATGCCCAGAATCCGGCGGATCATATCGGGACGCACCTGAAATGCCTTCCAATCGGTCAGGCGGATCTGCAGCATCGGGCTGCGCAGCAGAACCAGCAGTATGGCAGCGCCAAGGATGCGGGAGATCAAAGTGGGGATCGCCGCGCCGACGACGCCCCAGCCCAAACCAAAGATGCAGATCCCGTTGCCGACGATGTTGACGACATTCGAGATCAAGCTGGCCTTGAGGGAGACCTTGCTGTTGCCCATCGAGCGGAAGATCGCCGCGCCGGCATTATAGACGGCGATAAAGGGATAAGAGAGGGCGGTAATGAAGAAATACTTCTCTGCATCGGTCATGACGACCGGGTCGATGCTGCCGAACAAGAAGTGCAGCAGCGGGCTGCGGCTCAGCGCACAGACCACACCCAGCACACTGCCCAGCACCGCGATAATAAAGACCAGTTGTTTTGCGGCGTGGTTCGCATTTTTTTGATCCTTCATGCCCAGATACTGGCTGACGACGATGGCGCCGCCGGCAGCCAGTGCAGCAAAGACATTAATCATCAAAACATTGAGTGAATCCACCAAGGAAACCGCTGAGACTGCGGCTTCTCCGGCATTGGATACCATGACCGTATCCATCATACCAGTCAATACCGCGAGAAATTGTTCCCCTACCAGCGGCCAGATCAGACGCTGCAGCGCCGGGCCGGAAAAAAGCGGCTTTGCCGCCGGCTGTGTGCGCTCCATCACTTCGCTTCCTTCCTGTTTACATTAAATTTACAAAGAGCATTTTAGACCTTTGCCACAGTAAAGTCAACAAATCGCAGCCGCGGGAATCAAAAAGAGAAAGGGAAGGTCAAAAAATAAGCATACCGTCGGGAGAAAGAGAAAAGTTGTTTTTGCAGTTGCGCGGCTGTACGGGTTTGTTATAATAAAAGGCAGAAGAGTAACCGGGCCAAAATCAGGACCCGCTGGAAAGGAAGTATTCTGATGAAGATTGTTCTGCTGGAGTCCCTCGCGGTCAGCGAGGAAAAGGTCGCCGCGCTCGCCGCGCCGCTGATTGCGGCCGGGCATAGTTTTGTCGCTTATACGGATGGCGCGCGGGATGTAGATCTCTTGATCGAGCGGGCCAAGGATGCCGATATCCTGATGGTGGCCAGCAGCCCCCTGTCGGCCGAGGTTGTCGATGCCTGCAAGAACCTCAAGCTGATCTCGGTTGCCTTTACCGGAGTGGACCACCTGCCGATGGCGCTTTGCCGGGAGAGAGGGATTCTGGTCTCCAACTGTGCGGGCTATTCCAACGAGAGCGTGGCCGAGCTGGTCTTTGGGCTGGTGATCTCGCTGCTGCGCCGGATCCCGGCCTGCGATACCGCCTGCCGCAATGGAGGAACCAAAGCGGGGCTTGTCGGCTTTGAGCTGGCGGGCAAGACCTTTGGTATTGTCGGAACGGGCGCGATCGGGCTGCGGGTCGCCGAACTGGCCAAGGCGTTCGGCTGCCGACTGGTCGGGTACAGCCGCAGCCGCCGTCCGCAGGCGGAGGCAATGGGGCTGGAATACCTCAGCCTTGACGAGCTGATGAGCACAGCTGACATCATCAGCCTTCATGTGCCGGCCACCGACGCGACCCGCGGGATGATTGGCGCCGACCAGATCGCACGGATGAAGCCGGATGCGCTGCTCATCAATACCGCGCGCGGCCCGGTGCTGGACAGTGCTGCCCTCGCAGCGGCCCTCAAAGAGGGGCGGATCGCCGGCGCGGGGATCGATGTCTTTGAGACCGAGCCCCCCATTCCCGCAGATCACCCGCTGTGCAGCGCGCCGAATGTGATCCTGACCCCGCACGTCGCCTTTGCGACCGCGCAGAGCATGGTGGTCCGCGCCGAGATGGTCTTTGAGAATGTGAGCTGCTATCTTGACGGCAGTCCTCGGAACCTGATGAAGTGAGGACGAGTTCCGCATCGGGATAGGCTCAAAATCACAGAAAAAAAGGGCGGTGGGATCCAAACGGATTCCACCGCCTTTTTTGCCCTTTTCGGGGTCTGGCTGTTCAGATCACCTGAAACAGGTAGAACTTGAGATAGTTTGTCTCCTCCACATTCCACAGGATCGGATGGTCCGCCGCCTGTTGGCGCGCCTCGATCTGCCGCAGCTGCACCCCTGCGTCCCGAGCGGCGGCATGCAGCATCTTGACAAAGAGCGCCTCGGTGGCGAAATGGCTGCAGCTGCAGCTCGCGAGATATCCGCCGCGGGGCAGCAGCTTCATTGCGCGGTAGTTGATCTCCTTGTATCCCCGCATCGCGCTGTCCACCGTGCGGCGGCTTTTGGTGAAGGCGGGGGGATCGAGGATGATGAAGTCATAGGGCTGTTTGCCCTCCTGTGCGAGTTTGGGCAGCAGGTCAAAGACGTCGGCGGCGATGAACTCCATCCGGTCGTCCAGCCCGTTGAGCGCGGCGTTCGCGCGCGCCAGCTCAACGGCGCTCTCGCTCACATCCACAGCGGTGACCCGCTCGGCGCCGCCGGCCGCCGCATTCAGCGCAAAGGAACCGGTGAGGGTGAAGCAGTCCAGCACCCGCCGCCCCCGCGCGAGCCGGGCGACAGCCTGCCGGTTGTATTTTTGGTCGAGAAAGAAACCGGTCTTCTGCCCGTTTTCGAAGTCGACAAGATAGGTGATGCCGTTTTCGACAATTCGGGTCGTGGTCTGCTGAGGGATTGGCTCCCCCTCCAGCGGGAAGAACCCCTTGCCCTCGGCCAGTCCCTCCTTTTCCCGCAGCGCGACATCGTTGCGCTCATAGAGACCGATGATCTCCTGACCGTCCTGCCGCAGCAGCTCGACCAGCAGCGGGAAAAGAAGGTGTTTGCGCCGCTCAATCCCAACCGAGAGGGTCTGAGTGACAAGGTACGGACCGAACCGGTCAACGGTCAGACCCGGCAGTTCGTCCGCCTCGCCAAAGACAATCCGGCAGCAGAGCAGGTCCTGCGGCGGCATGACCTGTTTGCGGTACTCCCACGCCCACTGCAGCCGACGGCGCCAAAATGCGGTGTCGAACCGGTCATTTGCGTTGCGGGAGAGCAGCCGGATCCGGATCTTGCTCTTTTCACTGAGAAAACCGGTGCCGAGATACCGGCCCTTTTCGCTGACCACATCCACCAGATCCCCGTTCTCGGCGCCCGGTTCCGCTTGTCGGATCTCATCCGCATAGACCCACGGGTGGCCTCCTTCAATGCTGATCTGCGCCTTGCGGCTGACGGTGTATTTTGCATAGGGACGTTCCTGTTTCAAGCCGGGTCCTCCTCCTGTTGCCGCACAGCCGCGCGGCACTGTTATCTTTTTCATTATAATCCGTAAAATCGAGCGGGTCAAACCGGATGCCGGGGCTGTTTTTTATGGATGGGAATGGTATAATGACATCATAAACACAAAAAAGGCGCCGGCAGTCGGCGGCAGGGGAAAATTGCGGCCCGCCGGGGAGAGGACAAGCGTTATGGAGATTGAGCGCAAATGGGAGATCGGCGGCTTCCCGCAGCAGCTGCCGCTGCTGGAACAGGTCAAGATGCGGCAGGGCTATCTGGTCACCGAACCGGTGGTGCGGATCCGGTCGGAGGAGCGGGCAGACAGGTGCAGCTATATCCTCTGTATCAAGGGGAAAGGCACCCTTGTGCGGGAGGAGATCGAGACCCCCATCAGCGAGGAGGTCTTTGCGCAGATTGCAAGGATGCTGCCCGCGCCGCTGATCGAGAAGGAGTACCGCGCTTACCGCCTTGCGGACGGACATCGGCTCGAGGTCAGTCTGGTGGATAAAGACCAGCCGGACGGGTTCTTTTATGCGGAGGTGGAGTTTGCCACCGAGCAGGAGGCGCGCGCATTTGTGCCGCCGGATTTTCTGGGAAGGGAGCTGACCGAGCTGCCCGGCAGTTCGATGAGCGATTACTGGAACCGCAGGCTTGCCCGGTTTCAGAGAGGATAGGACAAAACAGGGAGGGACTGCCCGATGAAGATTTTGATCGCAGCGGCGGGAAAAACCGGTACAGCCATGACCTGCGCAGAGCGGCTGGCGGTTCTTTTGGAGGGCGCGCAGGTCGCGGATCTGACCCTCAGCTGGCCGGATCCGGAGGAATATGATGCGGTAATTGTCGGCGGATCGATCCGGATGGGACAGCTGCACCGCAAGGCGCGCAGCTATCTTGTCCAGCACAGGGACGCGCTGCTCGCGCGGCCGCTTGGCTGCTTCATCTGCTGTGCGCTCACAGAGGAGGCGGAGGGGTACCTAAAGAAGAATATCCCCGCCCCGCTGCTGGAGCACGCCGCGGCGGCGGTCTGCCTTGGGGGACGGCTTGCCCCCCGCGCGCGCAGCGGGATGGACAAGTTCCTCGCCGCATCGTTTGCGCGATCCTTGGAAAAGGGCGGCAGACCGGCGCCGACGATCGACGATGAGGCCATCCGGCAGCTGGCACGGCAGATGCGTCTGGCGGCCGGCCGCGGATGAGAAGGCAGAGGGAACAAATGAGGGGGATGGGATGGAGCGCAATTATCTGAAGATTATCACGGCGACGCTGCTGTTTGGCAGTATCGGACTGTTTGTCCGCGCAATTCCGCTGCCCAGCGCCTCGATCGCGCTGGTGCGGGCGGCATTGGGCGCGGCGGTTTTGCTCGCGGCGGCGCTGGCGAGCCGCCAGACAATCCGCTGGAGGGAGATCGGCAGCCGCTTGGGGCTGCTGGCCCTGTCAGGGGCGTTTATCGGGTTCAACTGGATTTTGCTGTTCGAGGCGTATCGCTACACCACGGTCAGCGTTGCGACCCTCGCCTACTACGCCGCCCCTGTTCTGGTGGTGCTTTTTGCGCCGCTGATCCTGAAAGAGCCATTCTCCGCCCCGAAGATGATCGGGGTTCTGGCGGCGGCAGCGGGCACACTGCTGTTGACCGGCAGCGGGGAGGGCGCAGGCAGCGATCCGCTGCGCGGGATCCTTCTCGGTCTCGGCGCGGCGGTTCTCTATGCGGCGGTGATCCTGACCAACAAACGCATTACCGGCCTGTCCGGGATGGAGCGGACCTTCACCCAGCTGGTGGCGGCTGCGCTGGTGATGGTTCCCTATCTGCTGATCACCCGGCCCGAACCGACCGGTCCGATGACCACCACCGGGCTTCTCTGCCTTGTGACGGTCGGGGTGCTGCACACCGGATTTGCCTATTACCTCTATTTCTCGGCAATGGGGGAACTGCCCAGTCAGACCACCGCATTGCTGGGGTATCTCGATCCGGTGAGCGCCCTCTTCTTCTCCGCACTGCTGCTCGACGAGCGGCTGACCCCGCCCCAGATGGTCGGGGCGGTGCTGATCCTCGGCGGCGCGGTATTCGGGGAGCGCTATCACAAAAAGAGGCAGCGCGCCTGAGCGCTGCGGGCAACAGTAAAAATGAGGGCGAAAGCCGGCAGC
Organism: uncultured Pygmaiobacter sp.; assembly: GCA_944388335.1. Classification (GTDB taxonomy): domain Bacteria; phylum Bacillota; class Clostridia; order Oscillospirales; family Ruminococcaceae; genus Pygmaiobacter. The sequence goes on along the minus strand of CALXIJ010000055.1, from coordinate 15,393 downwards.
GGATGCCGCGTCTTTCGCCCTCATTTTTGTCCTGTTATCCGTCCGCCCGCTCAAACAGCGCGGCGGCCCGCTGCATCCGCTGGGAAATTTTGACCCCAAACGGGCAGCGGCTCTCACAGCTTTGGCAGCCTACGCAGGCCGATGCGGGGACCTCGAGCTGGTCGTAATGCGCCCGCAGGGTGGGCGGCAGCTCCTCGTGCAGATCTGCCAGATCCAGCAGCTTGTTGACCATTGCAATGTCAATCTTGACCGGGCAGGGGGCACAGTGGCCGCAGTAGGTACACTGTCCGGCGGTGTAGGCGTGCTGGGGAGCACTGGCCAGTACGCTGGCATAATCTTTCTCAGCGTCGCTGGCCGTCTCATAGGCCACGGCCTCGGCGACCTGCTGCGGGGTTTCCATCCCGGCCATCACGCTGGCGACGGCGGGGCGGGTCAGCGCGTAGTGCAGGCACTGGACCGGGGTCAGCGCCACCCCGAACGGGGACGCGGCGGGGTCAAACAGCCGGCCGCCGGCATAGCCCTTCATAACGGTGATGCCGACCCCCAAACGCGCACAGATCCGATAGAGCTCTTCCCGCTCGGGCGCAATCCGGTGGAGGGAATCGGTGTAGCTGTCGGCCTCAAAGTAGCGGTTGAGATCCTCACTGCCGGGCAGAAGATCAAAGGCGGGATTGACGCTGAAGAGCAGCATCTCAATCTCACCGCAGAGCGCGGCGGTCTTGGCAACATGGGGATTGTGGGTGCTCATCCCGATGTGCCGGATCCGCCCCTCCCGGCGCAGCTGCTGAACGTACTGGAAAAAGGGACCGTTCATAACCTGATCGAATTCCTTTGGGCTGTCGATGAAATGAATCATCCCGAGATCGAGATAATCGGTTCCAAGGCGGGAGAGGAGATCCTCAAAGGCGGGGATCACCTTTTCCATTTCCCGGGTGCGGACGTACTGCCCGTTCTGCCAGGTGGAACCGATATGTCCCTGAATGATCCAGCGCTGGCGCCGCCCGGCCAATGCGGCGCCGATGTTGCTGCGCACCTTGGGCTCAGCCATCCAGCAGTCGAGGATGTTGATCCCCGCCGCATCGCAGGCATCAATGACCTGTTTGACCTCCTGCGTATTGTGGCGCTCCAGCCATTCGCCGCCAAGGCCAATCTCACTGACCTTCAGGCCGGTAGAACCCAGTTCCCGATATCTCATATCCGCTTCTCCTTTCTGCGGCATCCGCAAAGATGCCTTATCCAAAAGAGCCAACCAAGATCACGGGTAATGGATACCCGCACTTGTCTGAGGAAAATGCGCCGGTGTTCACAGCAGGCCGGCACTGCGCAGCAGATCTTTGACCGCCTCCCCCGCCAGCAGCAGGCCGGCTGCGCCCGGCACCCAACTGACGCTGCCCGGGACGGTGCGCCGGCCCGGTGCCGGCGCCTCGGTGCCCTGCGCGGGGGAGAGGGGAGGCTCGGTCGAATAGACCACCTTGAGCCCACGGATGCCCCGGATCTTCAGCTCCCGGCGCATGATCCGGGCCAGAGGGCAGATCGTGGTTTTTTCGATTGTGGAGACCTCAAAGCGGGAGGGATCCAGTTTATTGCCGCAGCCCATGGCGCTGATGATCGGCACCCCGGCGGCATAGGCGCGCTCGATCAGGACCAGCTTGGAGGAGACAGTATCCACCGCATCGATCAGATAGTCATACTCCCCAAGCGGAAACTCCTCTGCATTTGCCTCTTCATAGAAGACCGTCATCGCCCGCACATCGCAGCCGGGATTGATGTCCCGAATTCGCTCGGCCATGACCTGTGCCTTGGGGCGTCCCAGTGTGCTGTGCAGTGCGACGATCTGCCGGTTGAGGTTGGTGATGCTGACGGTGTCCGGATCAAATAGATCAATCCGTCCCAGACCGGCGCGGGCGAGAGCCTCGGCCGCGTGGCCTCCCACCCCGCCGATGCCGAAAACGGCGACAGAAGAGCGGGATAAGACCTCCTGTGCCTGTTCTCCCAGCAGCAGCGCCGACCGCGCAAAAATTTCCTCCATCCGGATCCCTCCTTTTTCTAAAGAGATTATACGGCCCACCCCCTGCCAGCGTCAAGGCGGCGGGAGGGCCGGCTCTTTTTATTCCGTCCAAAATCTTCTATAATAATTGCGGCCTAAAAAATAAAGCGGCGCGCGGAAAGGGGAGAGCATGATGCAGGTGGCGTTTGAGCGGGTTGCGATTGACTACGGTACGGGATACAGCATTTTTGGCGGGATCAAGGGCACCAGCGAAGCACATCGGGAGGTGATTTCCCGGCGGGCGGCAGAGGGATGGCACTATGCCGGTTATATCCCGGTGGTCCAGCGGAGTACCGGCTATCTGGAAGAGATTGATCTGGTCTTTGAGCGGGAGTAATCAGAAAAAGCGGTGGAGCAATAGCAAAAACGGATCGCAGCGATAGGAAAAAAATAGTTTTTTCCATCGTGGTGAAATGGTATTCTTTTAGCAAAGAATGCGGTGCCGGAACACTGCAAAAATAGATGCGGCAAAAAATAAAGGAGGCGCTTTGGGATTGAAGGAATTGCTTAATCTGTACTTCGTCTGGTTCAAGATGGGGCTATTTACCTTTGGCGGCGGGTATGCAATGCTGCCGATGATCCAGCGGGAAGTGGTGGAAAAGTACCACTGGGCAAGCGAAGACGAGATCATGGACTATTACGCAATCGGCCAGTGCACCCCCGGGATCATCGCGGTCAATACCGCGACCTTTGTCGGCTACAAGATCAAGGGTATAGCCGGCGGCATCTTTGCCACCCTTGGGGTGGTCTCGCCCAGTCTGGTGATCATCTCGATCATTGCGGCGTTTTTGACCAGCTTTCAGGAACTGGTCGTGGTACAGCAGGCACTGTCGGGCATCCGGATCAGCGTCTGCATCCTGATGGCGGTGTCCATCTACAAGCTGGCGAAAAAGAGCGTGGGCGACCTGTTTGGCGCGCTGCTCTGCGCGGCGGCCTTCCTGCTGAGCTACTTCACCTCGGTCTCCACCGTGCTGCTGGTGGTGGTCGCAGCAATCTGCGGCATTGTCAAGGGAGGTGTCCGGCATGAGTGAGCTGCTTTTGATGATGCTGGAGTTCTTTAAGACCGGACTCTTTGCGGTAGGCGGCGGCCTCGCCACGATTCCCTTCCTGCAGGAGATGGCCCGCAGCTATGGGTGGTTTGATACTGCAACCCTCTCGACGATGATCGCGGTCAGCGAGTCCACCCCCGGCCCGATGGGGGTCAACATGGCAACCTATGTCGGCTATACGACCCATGGCCTGATCGGCGGGATTGCGGTCACCCTGTCGCTGGTCGCGCCCAGCATCATTGTCATCATTATCATCGCCAATATGCTGGACCGGTTCAAGGACAGCCGGCTGGTGCAGAATGCCTTTGTTGGGATCCGTCCCTTTGTGACCGGTCTGATCGCGGCGGCCTGTCTGGACCTTTTCCTGACCACCCTGTTCCGGCTGGATGCCACCGAACTGATCGGCATGGTTTCCTGGAGCCACCTTGTGATCTTTGCAATCGGGCTGTTCTGCTATCAAAAATTTAAGCTGCATCCCATTCTGGTCATTGTCGCGGGCGGGGTGCTCGGCGTTCTGCTGGGACTGTAACGCGCGAAGCAAGACAAAAAAGAGGAGCGTTTTTTCTCAGGACGCTCCTCTTTTATCGGAGAACAGGAGGTAAGCGGGATGAAGATGATACTGGATCTCGACACCGGCATTGACGATGCGCTCGCGCTGGCCTATGCGCTGGGGCGGCCGGAGGTGGAACTGATCGGGGTGCTTGGCAGTTTTGGCAATGTGACGGTGGATACCTCGGTGCGCAACTCGTTGGATCTGCTGGCGCTGCTGGGAAGCGGGGATGTGCCGGTCTGCCGCGGCGCCGCCCACGCATGGGGGCAAAAGGATACGAGCCCGGTCCCTTCAAATATCGGATTCACGGAAAAAACGGGATCGGAAATGTGATCCTGCCCCGCGCCGCGGCAGAGGCGAGCCCAGTCGGCGGGGTGGATTTTCTGTTGGATGCCGCCCGCCGGTTCGGGCCGGAGCTCGCGGTGGTGGCCACCGGGCCGCTGACCAATCTGGCGCAGGCGATCCGGCAGGACCGCGCGGCCATGGAGAGGGTCGGGCACATCAGCATTATGGGCGGGGCGCTGACGGTGCCGGGCAACCGCACCCCCTTTGCGGAGGCGAATATCTGCGATGACACCGCGGCCGCAAACTATGTGATGGAGAGCGGGATCCCCCTCACGATGGTGGGGCTGGATGTCACCCTCAAGACCAAGATCACCGGCAGAGAGATCGATGATTGGCGCGGGGTCAACACCCCGGCAGCCAAAGCGCTGGTCAAGATGTCGGAATACTATTACACCAACGAGAGCGAGACCGGGGAGATCGGCGGCGCAATCCATGACCCGCTTGCGGTGGAAGCAGCAATCTGCCCGGATGCCTTTGAGATGCTGCCCTGCAATCTGACGGTGATCACCGAAGGTCCCGGAGCGGGGCGGACGGTTGGGGATCCGGCCCGCCTGAGCTGCCCGGAGAAATCGGTGCAGGTCTGTGTGGACGTCGCGGCAGATGCCTTTGTGGAGAAATTTGCCCGGACGATCCATCAACTGCTCTGCAAAGGATAAGCACGGTTTTGCCGGCGGATGGGAAGCCGGCAGGGAGGCAGAGAAGACCGCCGCCTCAAACAACAAAAAAGGATCTGTGCCAAATGTCTGTGGCACAGATCCTTTTTTGTTGTCTCGTCCTTTGGCGGATGGAAAAATGCGGCAAACCGGCTGCGAGGGGACTTCTGAAAGAAGAGAAGAGCCCCCGGTTACCGGGAAACCGTTTCCCCTGCCGGATCCTTTTCCCACGCCCGCAGCCGGATGGTGCGGGTGCGCTGGATCCCGAGCCCGCGCAGCAGCTGCAGCCCCTCATTCCAGAAACGGGGATTTTCCAGATGTGCGGGGGAATGGGCGTCCACCCCGATGATCGCGGTGCAGCCCTCCTCGGCTGCAATCCGCCAGAAACCGGGATAGGGGTATCCGTTGATGTGGTATTTTTCGCAGTAGAGCGAACCCATCAGATTGTATTCCAGCGGCATGCCCAGACGCTTTGCCGCCCGGCAGATCTCACGGCTGGCGGCCTTTGCGTTTTCATCGAAACCGGGATAGCAGCGCATAAAGAGGTCGGGATGCGCAAAGTAGGAGAAAAGCCCGCACTCCATGCCGGCAATCGCGCTCTCGGTGTACCGGCGCAGCATTGTCAGATCCTTTGTCGCGCTGCCGAAATAGGGGCCGTCCTCATCTGAACCGTAAAAATGATTTCCAAAGATCAGATAGTCCAGCTGCTCCCGGCGGGCGGTATCCCGCAGCCAGTCGAGATAGCGGGGAAAGTACTCGCACTCCAGCCCGACCAGAACCCGGATGCGGCCGGCGTATTCGTCCCGCAGTCCCCGGACACTGGCGAGATATTCGGGCAGCTGGGCCGGCAGCATCCGAACGGTTGACACATAGCCGCTCGCATAGGGCCAAGGGCTGTGATCCGAAAAACCGATGGTTTCAAATCCGCTTTTGAGTGCGCTTTCCAGATAATCACGATCTGCACCGTCCGCGTGCATACAGCGGGCGGTATGGGTGTGATAGTTGACCTTCGACATCCCAGAACCTCCTGTTCGCTGTTCCAGATGCCGGTCAGGGCAAAAGGGACAGACAAAAACCGGAGCGCCGTTTTGACACGGCGCCCCGGAATCAAGATTGCAAGAAAAACCTGCGGGGCGTTTTTTACTTTGCCTCGCTGACCGCGACGGCGCAGGCGACGGTGGCGCCGACCATCGGGTTGTTGCCCATGCCCATCAGGCCCATCATCTCAACGTGCGCGGGCACGGAGGAGGAGCCGGCGAACTGGGCGTCGCCGTGCATACGGCCCATCGAGTCGGTCAGACCATAGCTGGCGGGACCGGCGGCGACGTTGTCCGGATGCAGGGTGCGGCCGGTGCCGCCGCCCGAAGCGACCGAGAAGTACTTTACGCCGTTCTCGTTCGCCCACTTCTTGTAGGTGCCGGCGACCAGATGCTGGAACCGGGTGGGGTTGGTGGAGTTGCCGGTGATCGAGATGTCGACCTTCTCCTTCTTCATGATCGCAACGCCCTCGAGGACGTCGTTGGCACCGTAGCACTTGACAGCGGCGCGATCGCCCTCCGAGTAGGGGATCTCCTCGACGACCTTCAGCTCACCGGTCTTGAAGTCAAAATCGGTCTTGACATAGGTGAAGCCGTTGATCCGGCTGATGATCTGAGCGGCATCCTTGCCCAGACCGTTCAGGATGACACGCAGCGGCTCTTTGCGGGCCTTGTTGGCGGTACGGGCGATGCCGATTGCGCCCTCAGCGGCGGCAAAGCTCTCGTGGCCGGCCAGAAATGCGAAGCACTTGGTCTCGTCACGCAGCAGCATGGCGCCCAGATTGCCGTGACCCAGACCAACCTGACGCTGCTCGGCGACCGAGCCGGGCACGCAGAACGCCTGCAGGCCGATGCCGATGGCCTCAGCGGCCTCGGGGGCGGTCTTGACGCCCTTCTTCAGCGCGACGGCGCAGCCGAGGGTGTAAGCCCAGACAGCGTTATCAAATGCGATGGGCTGAACGCCCTTGACGATCTTCTCGCAGTCCACGCCCTTGGAAAGGCAGAGGTCGCGGGCCGCCTCCAGATCCGCAATGCCGTACTCTTTCAGGCAGGCATTGATCTTGTCCATTCTTCTCTCTTGACCTTCGAATTTGACCATTTTGAGTACCCCCCTTTCTTATTCCTCGCGCGGATCGATATACTTGGCAGCGCCTTCATACCGGCCATAGGTGCCGATATTCTTCTCGTACGCTTCCTTCGGATCGGCACCGTGGCGGATTTCCTCCAGCATCTTGCCGACCTTCACGAACTTGTAGCCGATGGTGTGATCCTCGTCGTCCAGAGCGACCGACAGGATATAGCCCTCTGCCATCTCGAGATACCGCACGCCCTTGGCACCGGTGGAGAAGATGGTGCCGACCTGACTGCGCAGGCCCTTGCCGAGGTCCTCAAGGCTCGCGCCGATGGGCAGGCCGCCCTCGGAGAAAGCGGTCTGGCTGCGGCCGTAGACGATCTGCAGGAACAGCTCGCGCATCGCGACGTTGATCGCATCGCAGACCAGATCGGTGTTCAGCGCTTCGAGGATGGTCTTGCCGGGCAGGATCTCGCCTGCCATCGCGGCGGAGTGAGTCATGCCGGAGCAGCCCAGCGTCTCAACCAGAGCCTCCTGAATGATGCCGTTCTTGATGTTCAGGGTCAGCTTGCAGGCGCCCTGCTGCGGGGCACACCAGCCCACACCATGGGTCAGACCGGAAATGTCTTTGATTTCATACGCTTTAACCCACTCGCCCTCCTCGGGGATCGGGGCCGGACCATGATGCACACCCTTGGCGACAGTGCACATCCGCTCTACTTCTTGAGAATAGGTCATAGTAGCACTCCTTCTTCCTTATTTGGGGCGGTGCTGCACCGCCCGTTTTCCCGCATGGGAATCGAACACTTTTATTATAATTGCCGCGTGGACAAACTTCAAGACTCCACTTTGGATTTCGTTTAAAATTTAACAGTGTTTTACCGGGAATCAAAGATCTTCTGTGGTTTGTGCCGGCCCATTCCCCGCGCGGCAGCTGCGGCCGGTGCGTCCCTGCTCTACCGCACTGCGCAGGTTGCTGCACATCTGCACCAGCAGACGGCAGGCCTCGCTTTGCTCCTGAGGGGAGAGGCCGCGGTAGATCGCACGGTGCAGCCGGTCTACAACCGCCTCGACGTCGGGCAGCAGCTGTTCCCCCTGCGAGGTGAGGGTCAGGCGGTTGGCACGCCGATCCTCCGGATCAGAGCAGCGGTGCATCAGGCCGCGGCTTTCCAGCGTCGCAGCGGTGCGCGCGACGGTGGCCTTGTCCAGCCCGGTGACCGAGGCGATCTCCTCCTGTGTGATCCCCGGATGCTGGGCACAGCGCAGCAAGACCGGGATCTGGGCGCTCTCGAGCGGGATCTTCTCCCGCCGCAGCAGATCGGTGAGAAAGCGCTGGCTATACCGGTAGAGGATCGAGGCGTAGCGGTTGGCATAAAATTGCTCGGCCATCAGACGGACCTCTTCTCATGTGCCAGCTGGACATTCTCTTTTTCCTTGAGTTCCCGCAGGATTGCAATGCCCATGGGAATCGAGAGAATAAAGGTGCACAGATCACTCAGCGGCTGGCTGAGCTGGACGCCGAGCTGCGCCAAAAAATGGGGCAGAATCAGGATCAGCGGCAGGAAAAAGACACCCTGACGCGCGGCGGAGAGGACGGAGGCATCCCGGCTCTTGCCGATGTTCTGCTGGAGCATGTTGAGGCAGGTGGTCCATCCCACCAGCGGGAAGCTAATGCATTGCAGCCGCAGTGCGATGGAACCAAAGGCGAGCACATCGGCGTCCCCCTTGCGGAAGATGGCGACCACCTGCGGGGCGAAGAGCACCCCGGCGGTCGAGATCACCAAGAGACCTGCAATCGCGACCTTGACACAGAACCAGAAGGCCTGACGCACCCGGTCGTACCGGCCGGCGCCGTAGTTGAAGCCGCAGACCGGCTGAAATCCCTGACCAAAGCCGACCAGCGCCGAGTTGGCAAAGTTCATCACACGGGAGACGATGCTCATTGCGGCGATTGCGGCATCCCCAAAGGGGCCGGCGGCGAGGTTGAGGCAGATGGTGGCGACGCTTGCCAAAACCTGACGGAAGAAGGAGGGGGCGCCGCCGCGCAGCACCTCATGGTAAAAACTGCGGGAGGGGCGAACCTTGCGCGGATCCATCCGGATATTGCCCCCGCGCCAGCACTGGATCAGCAGGATGGCAAAGCTGATGATCTGGCTGAGGACGGTGGCGATTGCCGCGCCGGCAGTTCCAAGGCCGAAGGTGAAGATGAACAGCGGATCGAGCGCAATATTCAGCACGCCGCCGGCGGTGATGCCGACCATTGCATACATCGCGCTGCCCTGAAAGCGCAGCAGATTGTTGAGGACAAAGGAACTGGTGATAAAGGGTGCACCGAGCAGGATGTACTGCGCATAGGCCCGCGCATAGGGCAGGATGGTCTCGGTTGCGCCCAGCATCCGCACCAGCGGGTTGATAAAGACAAGGCCCAGAACCATCAGCAGAACGCCGGCCGCAAATGCGGTGTAAAAACCGGTGCAGGCAACCTGTTCCGCCTCCTCCCGATGGCGGGAGCCCAGCAGGCGGGAGACAAGGTTTCCACTGCCGATCCCGATGGTAAAGCCAACAGCCTGAAAGATGGCCATCAGAGAAAAGACGACACCCACCGCGCCGGTGGCCGAGGTGCCGATCTTGCCGACAAAAAAGGTGTCCGCCATGTTGTAGATTGAGGTGACCAGCATGCTGATGATGGTCGGCACCGCAAGGGTGGCAACCAGCCGGGGGATCGGCGCCTCGATCATCTGTTTAAACTTTGCTTCCTGCTGTGCATTTTCCATGCCTATCCATCCTTTCTGCGGCGATGTAGCCGCATCCTAAAAAAAGCTCTTTCCGGCGATTATCTTAGCACAGATTAGTTGCGTATGCAACTATATAAAAAGAAAAACCCGTTTGGATTGCTCCAAACGGGAGAAACAGCTCTTCGGGCGGTGTGCCGGCGGTATCCGCCGCGGAAAATGACTTGGAATTGTGCCAGCGCGCCGAAAGAGCGATGTTATTTCTGATCAGATTCCTTTGCTTTTGGATCAGCGGCTTCGGCGAGTGCGGCGCGGCAGGCGCTGAGTGCGGCGTCGAGGGTGTTGGTGCTCACCAAAAATCCGCTGACATGGCAAAAGCGCAGCCCATGGATTCCGGAAACCCGCTCAAGCTGAGGGGCGCGCAGCCCCCGCCAGCGCTCGGGAAAGCTGCAGCGCAGGCGGTGCTGGGGATCGTCGGGGATGGGAACGCCCTGCGCGTTGAAGCCGCCCCGCTGGGAGGGATAGACCACCAGTTTGGCCTCGGATTGCCGCAGCCGGTTCTTCCAAGGGGCAAACCGGGGCAGCACGACGATGCCGTCCTTCATCCGGGAGAGCGCCTTGTCGACCACAGCACCGGCGCGGTTGACCGCGCGGGCGCCCTCAAGGCGGTTTTTGAGGATCTGGGCGGCAAAGGCCTCCGCCTGCCAAAAACGCGCATCGGCATCCGCTGTGGAATCCCAGACCGGGTTGAATCCGCCGATCGCATCGGCAAGGGAATCCCCGGTGCCGAAGTTGTCGTCCTTGTCCAGCGGCTGGATAAAATGCTCATCGATCCATTTTGCCTGTTCGGCGCCGACCAGTCCTTCCCCAAACTCCCGCCAGAGCAGCCCGAATGCGGCATAGGGGAGCCCGTTTTCCCGGCACTGCCGGTCGGGGCCATGGTGATCGAAAGGGCCGCCGCCGATGTCGAAGGCCAGCCCGTCAAAGCCATCCGGTACTTCAAAAACCCGGCGGATCTCGAGATCCGGCCAGATCTCCCGCAGCAGTGCGGCGCTAAAGACATCATCGGCGTGAAAATGCCCTGCGTGGGTCAGGGCAAGACGCGGTTTTTCCATCTTTGGTTCCTCCATCCTACCGGTGTGTCCGGTGTGGTGGTATCATTATACACCATCCGCCGCAAAAACGGGAGGAGATCCGGCGCGGGGGAAAAACAATTTTTGCCGAAAAGAAGGGTCAAAGCCGCCCCCCGGGGGTAGGACGCAGCAGCGCGAGTGCGACAAATCCGCCGGCAGCGGCGAGGGCGGCGGTCAGATGCCGCGGCCAAACCGCCGAAAAGCCGCCGGCCAAAAAGGTAAAGGCGAGACTGCCCGCGCTTGTGCCGAGGGCGAGCAGACCGTAGTTGACCCCGGCGTTTTTCCAGCCGAAGAGGTCGGTGGCGAGAGCGGGCAGCAGCGCGGCCTGTCCGGAGTAGCAAAAGGTCAGAGCGGTATAGACGGCGACCACCCACCAGCCGCCGGAAAAGGCGAAGAGGACCGAGAGCGCACACAGCGCGGCGAAGAGAACAAGATCCACCCGGCGGCGGCCCAGCCGGTCGGAGAGGGCGGGAGCGGCGAGCCGCCCGGCGGCGCTGCCAAAGCTGCCGATTGCGATTGCGGCGAGGGACTGCTGTTCGGTGAGACCCCGCTGCTGTCCCAATTCAAGGATAATGGGAGAGAAGAGCAGCACACAGGGCGCGGCGAGAGCGACGGCGGAGAAGATCAGGTAATACTGTCGGGTGCGCAGCAGTTCGCCGGGGGAATAGCTGCCGGCGGGGCCGTTACCGCCGGAGGGGGATGCACGGAGCGGGTTGCAGAGCAGCACGGAGGCGCCGCCGCAGACTGCGGCCAAAAGGCCGCCCAGCACGAGAAAGACCCCGCGGATGCCGACTGCCGCGTTCAGGCCGCGCACGAGCAGGGTCAAAGCGCTGCCCGAGAGCCCCACCGCCCCGCCGATCACCCCGGTGGCAAGCCCCTTGCGGTCTGCGTACCATTTTTGGGCGGGACTCATCACTGCGGGATAGAGAAAGGCACACCCCATCCCCACCAGCAGGGAAAAGCTGCCGATCAGCAGCAGGCCGGCGCCGGCAGGAACCCACGCGGACAAGAACATCCCGCCTGCCAGCAGCGCGCTGCCGGAAAGACCGGCGACTTTGGGTCCGAACCGGTCCTGCAGCGCACCGCCCGGCACGCAGCCGATCCCGAAAAAGGCGATGGTGCAGGCAAAGATCAGGCTGCACTGCTGGGAGGAGAGGCCATACTCCGCGCCGACCGGTTTTTGAAAGACCCCCCACGCCGCAGGAATGCCGGTCAAGATCTGGATTGCCGCCCCGGCGGCAAGGATGACCCAGCGGTGCTTTGCAACAAAATTCCCCATCCTGACTCCCCCTCTCCGGCTCTGCCGGATATGTAGGGGGTTCAGAATGGGGAATGGTTCAGTATTGCACAACAGACTACCGTCTCGGACAGCGGTGTCCCGCCTGAAAAGAATTACTCTTCGGCGGGCAGGGTCAGGGCGATCGAGAGCTCACGCAGCTGCTTTTCCTCCACCGTCTCGGGGCAGCCGCTCATCGGCTCGCCGGCGTTCTGCACCTTGGGGAAGGCGATGACGTCCCGGATCGAGTCCTTCTTGAGCATCAGCATAACAAGCCGGTCGAAACCGAACGCCATGCCGCCGTGCGGGGGTGCGCCGTAGCGATAGGCGTCCATCAGGAAGCCGAAGCTCTCCCGCGCCCGCTCCTCGGTGAAGCCGAGCGCACGCAGCATCCGCTGTTGCAGCTCGGGGTCATTGATGCGGATCGAGCCGCCGCCCACCTCGCAGCCGTTGAGGACCATATCATAGGCCCGGGCCCGGACGTTTGCCGGATCGGTCTCGACCTTGTCCAGATCCTCCTCGTTGGGCATGGTGAAGGGGTGATGCTTGGCCATATAACGGCCCTCCTCCTCCGAGTACTCGAAGAAGGGGAAGTCGGTGACCCAGAGGAAGTCAAACCGGTCGGGGTCAATCAGGCCGAACTTCTTTGCGATTTCAAGCCGCAGCGCGCCCAGAGCGGCAAAGACGACATCGTTCTTTGCGTCGGCGACCACCAGCAGCACATCTCCGGTCTCGACGTCGGCGGCACTGCGCAGGGCGGCCTTCTCTTCTGCGGTGAGGAATTTTTCAAAGCTGGAGGTCTCATTCTCCGCGGTGCAGCGGGTATAGGCCAGCCCCTTCGCCCCATAGGTGCGCACGACCTCGGTCAGCTTATCGATCTCCTTGCGGGTCAGCCGGTCGGCGAGTCCCTTGGCGTTGATGCAGCGCACGCTGCCGCCGGCCTCCAACGCGCCGGTAAAGACCCCAAAGCCACAGCCGCGCACCGTGTCAGAGACGTCCATCAACTCAAGCCCGAAGCGGGTGTCCGGCTTGTCCGAACCAAAGCGGGACATCGCCTCGGCATAGGGCATCCGGGGGAAAGGCGTTTTGACCTCAATCCCCAGTATCTCCGAAAAGAGCTTTTTTATGAGTCCCTCGTTGACCGTCTCAATGTCCTTCTCATCGGCAAAGGACATCTCCATATCCACCTGCGTGAACTCGGGCTGACGGTCGGCGCGCAGATCCTCGGCCCGGAAGCAGCGCACGATCTGGAAATACCGGTCGAATCCGGAGAGCATCAGAATCTGCTTGTAGAGCTGGGGGGACTGGGGCAGCGCGTAGAACCGCCCCGGCTGCACCCGGCTGGGCACCAGATAGTCCCGCGCCCCTTCGGGGGTGGACTTGATGAGCATCGGGGTCTCGATCTCACAGAAGTGGTTGTCGCAGTAGTAGTTGCGGATCAGCTGCGCGATTTTGGAGCGCATCACGATCGGGCGGTGCATACTCTCGCGGCGCAGGTCGAGATAGCGGTATTTCAGACGCAGGTCGTCCTTGACCTTGATCTCGTCCCGGATCTCAAACGGGGTGGTCTCCGCCCCGCTGAGGATCCGCAGCTCGGTGACATACAGCTCAATCTCGCCGGTGGGCAGCGCCCGGTTGACGCTCTCCCGACGGCGAAGGGTGCCGCGGGCGATGACGACATACTCGCTCCGGAGCAAGGACGCCTTTTCAAAGACCTCCTTCGGGGTGCTGTCGTCAAAAGCCAGCTGCAGGATGCCGGTGGTATCCCGCAAATCGGCAAAAATGACGCCGCCCAGATCCCGGCTCTTGGCAATCGAGCCGGCGACGGTGATCTCGTCCCCTACTCGGTCGGCGGTCAGCTCGCTGCAGTAATCGGTGCGGCGCAAGTCTCCCATTTTGTCCAGTACCATTCCTTTTATCCCTCTCCTCATCGCCCGTTTTGGGCGTGTTATTCTTTCAATCAGAACCGGTTCTCCAACGGAGCAAGGCCGTTTTCGGCCAGCTCCTGAAGCGAGATCTCGATCTCGGCGCCGTCGCTCATCCGTTTGAGTTTCGCGCTGCCTGCGCTGAGTTCGTTTTCGCCCAGAACAACGGTGTACTTTGCGCCGATCTTGTTTGCGTATTTCATCTGGGGCTTGAGCCCGCGGCCCATTACATCGGTCTCCACCCAGAGCCCTTTTTCCCGCAGCGGGGCGGCGATCCGCTCAGCCAGATCGCGGGCGGGCTGCCCCATACTGCACAGATACAGTTCAGGGGTGCGGTCGGCGGGGAAGGTGACCCCCTCGGCCTCCATCACCATCAGAAGCCGCTCGAGTCCCATACCGAATCCAATGCCGGGGGTGGGCTTGCCGCCGAGCTGCTCCACCAGACCGTCGTACCGGCCGCCGCCGCAGACAACTCCCTGCGCGCCCGCGCCGGTGTGGACAAACTCAAAGACGGTGCGGGTGTAATAATCCAGCCCGCGCACGATGGTGGGATTTTCGACATACTCGATCCCGATGTTCTCAAGTCCCGCCTTGACCTTGGCAAAGTGGTCCTTGCAGTCCTCGCACAAAAAGTCCCGCATCAGCGGCGCGCCCTTTGCGATCTCGCTGCAGATCGGGCTCTTGCAGTCGAGGATCCGCAGCGGATTGCGCTCAAGCCGGTCGCGGCAGATGTCGCACAGCTCCTCGATATGACCCCGGAAATAAGCGCGCAGCGCGTCGTGATACTTCGGCCGGCAGTTGGGGCAGCCGATGGAGTTCAGCTGCAGCTGAACTTTTTTCAGACCAGCTTTGCGGATGCAGGCCGCAGCGGTCGCGATGACCTGCACATCCGCCTCGGGAGCCGCCGCGCCGAACATCTCGACGCCGAGCTGATGGAACTCCCGCAGACGGCCGGACTGCGGCTTCTCATACCGAAAGCAGCTCTGCAGATAATAGGCACGCACCGGGAGCGCCTCTCCCAACAGACCGTGCTCGAGGATCGCCCGCACCGTGTTGGCGGTGCCCTCCGGCCGCAGGGTGATGCTCCGTCCTCCCTTGTCATTGAAGGTGTACATCTCCTTGCCGACAACGTCGGTCGTTTCCCCGACGCCGCGGGTGAACAGCTCGGTTGCCTCAAAGGTCGGCAGCCGAATCTCCTTATATCCAAAGGAGGCCACAGTGTCCCGCAGCGCCCCTTCGAGATGCTGCCAGCGATAGCTCTCGGCAGGCAGTACGTCTTTTGTGCCCTTCTGGGCAGTAATTCTTTCCAATCCCCTCATCCTTTCTCCGCGTGCGGGAGACAAGATCCCGCCGCTGCAAATCCGGGGCGCCGCAGGGCACCCAAAGCCCTGCACCGTCTTGTTCTGCGCGCCGCGCCGGACTTGTTTTAGTGTACCGCGGCGGCGTTTGATTGTCAACGCCCGCACCGCGCCGTCACAGCAAAAACGGCCCGGAGGAAGCCCCCGGGCCGTCATTTTTTTGTCAAACCTTTGGGTTGACGATGTTGCGCCAATCCAGATCTCCCCTCTCCAGAC
>CALXIJ010000054.1 GCA_944388335.1 uncultured Pygmaiobacter sp. | reverse complement strand
TGCATCAGGAATAATCGAGAAGGTGTTCGAAACCCCATCCTGACAGACTCCGCGATAAGGAATTTTCGCCACCGAGTTCAGACTTGCCAGCGCGCCGTTTTCGTCCCGCCCATGCATCGGATTTGCTCCGGGTGCAAAGGGCTCCCCTGCCTTGCGCCCATCCGGGGTAGAGCCGGTCTTTTTGCCGTACATCACATTGCTGGTGATGGTCAGCGCCGACAGCGTATGGATCGCCCCGCGGTAGAGAGGATGCTTTTTCAGCTCAGACGAAAAGTAGGAAACGATCTCAACGGCGATGTCATCCACCCGGTCGTCATCGTTGCCGTATTTGGGGAATTCCCCTTCGATCTCAAAGTCCACCGCGATCCCCTCTTCGTTGCGCACCGGGCGAACCTTGGCGAACTTGATTGCGGACAGCGAGTCCGCCGCAATCGAAAGCCCCGCCACACCAAAGGCCGCAAGCCGCTCCACCAGCGTGTCATGCAGCGCCATCTGGCTTGCTTCATAGGCGTATTTGTCATGCATATAGTGGATGATGTTGATGGTGTCTACATACAGCTCCGCCACATAGGCGAGCACCTTTTTGTAATTTGCCAGAACCTTGGGATAGTCGAGCACCTCATCGGTATCCCGCTCGATCCCCGGCACCACCAACAGTCCTTTTTTCTCGTCCACACCGCCGTTGATTGCATAGAGCAGACTCTTGGCGAGGTTTGCTCTCGCGCCGAAGAACTGCATCTGCTTGCCGACCGCCATCGCCGAGACACAGCAGGCGATGCAGTAATCATCCCCATAAAGCGGCCGCATCAGCTCATCGCTCTCATACTGGATCGAATCGGTCTCGATGCTCATCCGTGCGCAGTACCGCTTGAACGGCTCGGGCAATGCGCGGCTCCACAGGACCGTGAGGTTCGGCTCGGGCGCCGTGCCGAGGTTGGTCAGGGTGTGCAGATACCGATAGGTTGTTCGGGTCACCAGTGTGCGCCCGTCAATTCCCATACCGCCCAGCGCCTCGGTGACCCAGGTGGGATCCCCGCCGAAGAGCTCGTTGTACTCCGGTGTGCGCAGATGGCGCACCATCCGCAGCTTGATGATAAACTGATCGATCAGCTCCTGCGCGCCGGCCTCATCGAGCAGGCCCGCGTCGATGTCCCGCTGGATATAGATGTCAAGGAAGGTCGCTGTCCGTCCCAGCGAGGTGGCTGCGCCGTTGTTTTCCTTGACGCCAGCGAGATACGCGAGATAGAGGTTCTGCACCGCATCGTGGGCATTCCCCGCCGGCACACTGACATCACAGCCATAGCTGGCGGCCATCCGCTCAAGTGCCTCCAGCGCGCGGATCTGCATCTGGACCTCCTCCCGCAGCCGGATCCGCTCGTCGGTCATCGGGCCGTCCAGCGCGTCGAGATCCGCCTGTTTCTGCTCGATCAGGAATCGGGTCCCATACAGAGGCACCCGTCGGTAATCGCCGACGATCCGCCCGCGCCCATAGGCATCCGGCAGACCGGTGAGCAGCCCCGCCGTGCGGGCAAGGCGGGTGCGCTTGGGGTAAGCGTCAAAGACGCCCTCGTTGTGGGTTTTGCGATAGCTGGAAAAGTGCTTTTCGATCTCGGGGTCAAGCTGGTAGCCATACTGTTCCAATGCGCTTTTTGCCATCCGCATGCCGCCGTAGAGATTGACGATCCGCTTGAGCGGCGCGTCGGTCTGCAGACCGACAATCACCTCGTTGTCCCGGTCGATGTACCCCGGTGCAAAGTTGTCAATCCCGGAAATAGTCTTGGTCTCGACATCGATGATTCCCTTTTTGATCTCTTCCTGAATCAACTCGCTTGCCCGATTCCATACGGCATCGGTCCTCGGTGTGGTTGAGGCGAGAAAGCTCTCATCCCCGGTGTAGGGCTGGTAATTTTTCTGGATGAAGTTTCTCACATTGATCAGATGGCGCCATTCGCCGGTTCGAAAGCCCTTCCATGCACTGTTGTTCGGATCGATTCCCATACTCTTGCTCCTTATTCTTCCTGACCGAGCGCTCGGTCCAACCGCTGCTGGAGCTTCTCCAGCAGATCCTTCTCCATCGGCGGTATCCCCTCCAGCGGATAGGGAATCCCGAGTGCGCGATATTTGTGTACTCCCATTGTGTGATAGCCCAGCAGTTGGACCCGCTCCACACCGTGCAACGTGCGAAGATAGGCTGCCAAGGCGTCGATGTGTTCTTCCCCGTCCGTCAGTCCGGGTACCACGACATGCCGAATCCAGAGCGGAACACCAAGCGCCTGCACCCGCTGCAAAAAGTGCTGGTATTCCGCGATCTTGCCACCGGTGATCTTTTGATAGCCCTCCGGGGTAAAATGCTTGACGTCGAGCAGGACAAGATCGGTCAAACGCAAGATCTCATCATATTCGCCGAGTCCGCAGCCTGCGGTATCAAGGCAGGTATGGATTCCCCTCTGCCGGCACAGCTCGAGCGTGCGGCGCAAAAACTCCGGCTGAAGCAGCGGTTCGCCGCCGGAAAAGGTAACGCCTCCCCCACCGGCGTAATAGGGCAAAAAACGCGCCAGCTTTTCTACCAGCGCTTCCGGCGTCATCTGCCGGCAATCGGCATCGGGATTCCAGCTTTCCGGGTTGTGGCAGTATTTGCATCGCAATCTGCACCCCTGCAAAAAGACCACCGCGCGAATTCCCGGCCCGTCGACCAGCCCCATCGATTCAATCGAGTGGATCCGTCCTGTGAGCATCCCATCCCCCCTGAAAACAAAAAAGGCCGACCATCTGAGCAAAAACATTGCCCAGACGGTCGGCCGGTTATACGATCATACTCCATGTGGTGTCCCACTTATCCGTCAGTCATATGATCACCGTGTTACCAGAGTATCGCATCGCAACAAATTTGTCAAGTGTCTTCTGCTTTTCGCTTGCAGAAAAGAAATCGCCCCACCTGTCCGTAATGCTGTTCTTCCCGCAAAAGAAAGGTCTTCTTTTCCAATCTGACGAGTCCGCTAAACCGCATTGATCGCGCTTTGACAAAAACAAAAGCGGTGCGCAGCCCCTATAAGCAGCGCACCGCATCTTCTTTTTTTCGTCAGGCAATCACAAATCTGACGGGAGAAAGAAAATATTTAATCACTCAGATCGAGATCACTTTGGACATCTCATACAGAGAGGTGTCAATCGACTTGTGCATATTGAGCGCTTCGGTGATATCAAAGTCGACAATCTTGTCGCTCTTGGTGCCGACAACACGGTTGAACTTGCCGTCGAGCAGCAGCTGCACCGCATGATAACCCATCTGGCTCGCTGCAACGCGGTCACGCAGGGTGGGATTGCCGCCGCGCTGAACATGGCCCAGCACGGTCGCACGGCTCTCAATGCCGGTCTTCTTCTCGATGATATCGGCAAAGTCATGTGCACGGCCGACACCCTCAGCCACAATGATGATAAAGTGCTGCTTGCCGGTCTTGCGGGTATCATTCATCCGCTGCACGATGTCGCGGTCAATATCATACGGGATCTCGGGGATCAGGGTTGCCAGCGCGCCGACAGCAATACCGGTATTCAGCGCAAGGTAGCCGGCGTTGCGGCCCATGACCTCCACGACACTGCAGCGGTCATGGCTCTGGGTGGTATCGCGCAGCTTATCGATCATCTCGACCGCGGTGTTCATTGCGGTATCAAAACCGATGGTGTAATCGCTGCAGGCGATGTCGTTATCAATCGTGCCGGGCAGACCGATGCAGGGAATCCCCTGTGCAGCCATGTCTTTGCAGCCGCGGAACGAACCATCGCCACCGATGACAACCAGCGCGTCGATGCCCAACTCGCGGCAGCGGTCGGCCGCCTTCTTCTGCCCCTCAAGCGTCTTGAATTCAAGGCAGCGCGCAGTGTACAGCATCGTGCCGCCGCGATGGATGATCTCAGAAACACTGCGGACATTCATTTCCTTGATATCACCATTGATCAAGCCATTATAACCGCGATAAATCCCCATCACCTTGATGCCGTGATAGAGTGCTGTGCGGGTTACCGCGCGAATCGCGGCATTCATTCCGGGGGCGTCGCCCCCACTGGTCAGAACACCAATGGTCTTAATCTCCTTTGCCATGTTTAGGCCCTCCTAAAAAAAGTTCCTGAACGAACCTCCGTCAATCTGGACAGCTGTCGCTTTTCCTCGACAAAACCACCCAGTTATCCATTATACAAAGTTCGTTTTTTAGAATCAAGCATTAGTTTTAAACTCACAACAATATTCCATTTTTATCGAACAACAACACATTCCGGCCCCAGCAAATCAGATAATTCCTTGATTAGGCGGTCATTCTCCAGCGCCCACAAATTGCGCGGCGCCGCCACCATGCGCCCGGTATCGACAAGCCGGATCCGCACCGGCATATCTCCGGAAAAGATCTCCAGTAAGTCCCGCACCTTGGAAAATTCCGGGCTGTTGAGGGAGGGGCATTTAAGATACAGCGTTTTCCCATGCGCCGGCGCGCTCTGTGCGGCAACATACGAGGAACCTCCGGCATGTCTGGGCTGATACTGGTCAATCAGCACAATCTCATCTGCAATCAGCTTTGCCGCTTCCTCCTCCTTGACCGACACCCTGCCCCGCACGACGACAACGGCATTGTCATAAATCGCCGATCCGCACTGGGTCAGCACCTTCGGGAAAACCAGCAGTTCCATACTGCCGCCGAGATCCTCCACCGTGACAAAGGCCATCATCGAATCCGATTTGGTGGTCAGATATTTGGTCCGCACCACTGTGCAGACCAAGGTTACCTGACGGCCATCCATCTGCTCGGCATCCTCGCCGGAGAGCTGGCTCACATTGGCAGTTGCGATTTTTCGGATCTGCTCCCGGTATTGATCCAGCGGATGCCCTGACAGGTAGAGTCCGCTGACCTCTTTTTCCATCCGCAGCAGCTCATTGTGGGGATATTCCGGCGTTTTGGGCAGATCGTACCGATTCTGTTTTTCCTCTTCCTCCGTCCCGCCAAAGAGGGTGATCTGTCCCTCAAGGTTGCGCCGGCTCTCCGCCTCAATGCTCTTGAGCATCTTTTCCAGTCCCTCCAGCATCGCCCGGCGGCTGTCCCCAAAGGCATCAAAGGATCCGCTCTTGATAAAGCTCTCCACCGCGCGGCGGTTGATCTCCCGCCCATACATCTTGGTGCAGAAGTCATACATGCTGGTATAAGGACCTTCCTTGCGTTTTTCAATCACAGCGTTGATCAGGTTGCGGCCGACATTTTTCAGCGCGAGCAGCCCGAACCGGATGTCCTCGCCGTCGACCGTGAATCCCAAACCGCTCTTGTTGATATCCGGCGGCAGAACACGGATTCCCAGCCGCTGGCACTCGGCGGAATACTCGATCACCTTGTCGGTATTTTCCAGAACGCTGGTCAGCAGTGCCGCCATGAACTGGCGCACATAATGACATTTCAGGTAAGCGGTCTGGTAAGCAACCACCGCATATGCCGCCGCATGGGACTTGTTAAACGCATAGGAGGCAAAACTCGACATCTCATCAAAGATCTCGTTCGCAATCTCACGCGGGATCCCATTTGCAACGCATCCGGGGCACTCCTTGCCCGGATCGGTGCAGCCATCGATAAAATGGGCGCGCTCCTGCTCCATGACATCATGCTTTTTCTTGCTCATCGCGCGGCGGACCAGATCTGCCTGCCCATAGGAGAAGCCCGCCAGTTCCCGGCAGATCTGCATCACCTGTTCCTGATACACGATACATCCATTGGTGACCCCGAGAATATGTTCCAGCTGCGGAGTCTTGTACCGCACCGCACTCGGGTCATGGCGGTTGTGGATATAGGTTGGGATGGAGTCCATCGGCCCGGGGCGATAAAGAGAGATAACCGCGATCATATCCTCAATGCCGGTCGGTTTGATCTGGGCCAGTACCTGACGCATCCCATTCGATTCAAACTGGAACACCCCATAGGCATCCCCGGTCGAGAGCATCTCAAAGACCTCTTTGTCATCCTGCGGAATTGCATCAAGGCTGAAGTTCGGGTCAATGGTTTCCTGTACCATCTTCTCGGCGTCATGCAGCACCGTCAGGGTGCGCAGTCCGAGAAAATCCATCTTTAGCAGTCCCAGCTCCTCGATGGTGGTCATGGTGAACTGGGTCAC
>CALXIJ010000053.1 GCA_944388335.1 uncultured Pygmaiobacter sp. | reverse complement strand
CGCCCGCACGCCCTTGCCGAACAGCCACCGCAGGTTCGAGATAAACGAGAGGGGGAAGATCCAGAATGTGGAGGAGAGAGGGACCTCCCGCTGAGAAAACAGCCAGATGTACAGTGCGGCATTCAGCCAGAACAGCAGCGGGATTTCCAGCATATGGAATAGGAAATCCCAGACGTAGTGCGGTTCGTTGAGCCGTAGCCCGCGCGCCTTCTCCTCCTGCATACGCAGCTCCCACTGGCAGTGTTGGTGGGCGGGGTACCACGCACCGTCGATCTCTGGACGGGAGATAGGAGAATCCGGGAGCGGCTGCCGGCAGTAAGCGCAGTGGCCGCTGTCCACGCAGCCGTGCTCCCGCAGAAGCGACAGCAGGCGGGAGAGCAGCGCCTGGGCTCCCGGCGCGCGGTTCCGTTTGCTTGAAAACAGCAGCCGCACGCAGGCCGGGGAGTGGGAAAAGGCCAGCAGGCCATACGCCGCCTGTGTGTCCGGATCCGAGAGAAATGCGGATAACTCCGATCGGAATTTTTCGGAAAGAGGGGCTGCCACGGCGGCCAGAATATGGCGCGTACCGAACGACAGGGTGAGAAGATACCCCTCGACCTCGCCGTGGGCCGTGTCTCCCTCCCGGGCCAGCTTGTGCCGCCTGGCCCATCGCTGCATGGACAGGGTTGACATGCCATCACCTCCGCGAAAAATGTCGAATGGAACCCCCAAAAATAGATTCACATTCAGGAAAGGGGGGTGAATGTCACCTTTGAGGATGTTTTGGCATGGAGATCCAGCAGAAAGTAGGCATACAGGCAAACGGAAGTGAGGAGATTGCTGATCAGAAAAGCGAGATTGTTGCCCGCCTGTAGCCGTTGCAGGCAGATCTCTCCGACATCGGCCCAGGTGCGGCCGTAAAAAGCGCCGAAGACCTGGAGCCACTGCACGACCGGCAACAGACAGCCAAGACTGTGAGCGAGCAGCAATCCCGCCGCCGCCCCGGCCGCCACACTCCGGAATCCCAGCCTGCTTTGCCGGCGCCCGCCAAGCAGCCGGTACCCAAGCGCGGGAAGGCCGCAGCACAGCAGACCGGCCAGCAGCCCCGCGACGCCCACATATCCGCCGAGGTACCAGAGGATCAGCGCGCCGAGCAGCGCGCCGACAATCGTGCCGAGCAGGGCGCCGATTTGGCCGCGCCAGGCGGGTGGGAGCTGTGCTTGCTCCTCCTTCTCGCGTTCGCGGATCTCCTGTTGCAGCGCCAGCACACAGTCCGGATGCCAGGCATAGGCCACGCCGCAAAACGCCTCAACGATCCGGCTGTCCTCAGAGGCAAACGGCTGCATACAGTACGAACAGCAATCCACACCGGCCGCGCCGGCCTCCTGCAGCCGGCTGATAACCAGCTCCACCAGTTCCTGGATTTTGGCGGAAGCCCACCAGTTATTGCGAAAGGATAACCAGAGGGAGAGCTCCCCGATCTGCGCCCCGTTGAGCTGGTACCGGCGGCGCACTTCGCGGGAATCCAGCCACTCGGCAATGGATGTCCCGGTGACCGTGCCGATATGCGCATGGATGACCACCTGGTATTGCTGGCCGGCCACCAGCGTGACCAGGTAGTTTCCCACCTGCCAATAGGTGATGTGATCGACCGTCCGCACATGCCACGGCTCGGCCACCCGCCGGGCCACACGATCCCGTCCCACCGGCATTCACCTCTTTGACGCTGGAAATCCCCCGATGGTCTCACCGCCACCGGCGCAGGGTACTGCTGTTGCTCAGGTTGCGCGTGCTGCTCGAATAGCGCACGCTGAGCACCAGCCCGATCCCGAGATACAGCGAGCCGACCGAGCTTGCGCCCGCGCTGAAAAACGGCAGCGTGATCCCGACCACCGGCAGCAGACGCAGCACCATGCCGAGATTGATGAGCGTCTGAAACCCGATGAGCCCCATCACGCCGGTACACAGCATGGTACCCGTATAATCGCGGGCATGGCGCGCGTCGCGCAGGATGCACAGCACGATGGCAAGCAGAATACACAGCAGCAGCAGCCCGCCGATAAACCCGAATTCCTCCGCCGCCGCGGTGAAGATGAAATCGCTCTCGCGGGAGAAGAGCATGTGGTCCCCGCCCTGCATGTACCCGACACCCCACAGCTGGCCGGTGCCCATGGCGGAGAGGCCGAGCGCCTGCTGCCATCCCTCGCTTTCGAGGTACTGATCGGGATGGATCAGCGCGAGGATCCGCCCGAGCTTCTGATCGTCCAGCAATAAAAAGACCAGCGGCACCGCGCACACACCCGCCGCACCCGCGATCAGAAAATACAGCGCGCGCAGTCCCGAGGCGAACAGCATACAGACAAAAATACATAAAAACACGAGCGCGGTGCCGTCGTCTCCCTGCAAAAAGATCAGCCCCGCCGCCAGCCCGCCGTGCAGGCAGAGCAGCAGCACGGTGGTCAGCCGGTTGATGTGCTCCTTCACCACACTCAGATGCTTGGAGAAAGTGATGATAAATGCGATTTTGAGCAGCTCCGCCGGCTGCACCGTGACGCCGAAGATCGACAGCCAGGCGGTGTCGTCCGTGCCGACCACATTGACCCCGAGCGGGGTGAAGGTGAGTAGCACGAGCACAAGCGCGATCCCCGCCCACACCGGCCAGAGTTTGACGATGTCCTCGTAATCGATTTTGGAGAGGATGACTGCCAGAATGAGCCCGAGGGACGAGGCGGCGATCTGCATGAGGTACAGCCGCGCGCCGGATTCCGCCGTCACCGCCACGGGGTAGATCAGCAGGGAGCTGTATACCGAGGCGGCGAGGCAGAGCAGCAGCAGGGGCGTATCGGTGTGTTTCAGGTAGAACCCGAGCGAGGAACGCAGTTTGTGCAGCACCCGCATGCGGCCGCCTCCTTTCCGGTATCAGTATGGACGGACTTCTCTCCTTTTCATACCAGTATACCGGTTTTTTTCGGTGGATTCAAGGGATGGGGTACCATTTTTTACAAAAATATGGTATACTGATTTTATTATGCGGAACGATGGGGATCCATCGTGCGAAACGGCGGGGAGGCTGAAGCGGATGCGGGAGATCGTGACGCGCTCGACCGGGGAGACCGAGCAGGCGGGGGAGGCGTTCGCGCGGACGCTGTCCGGCGGCTGCGTGGTCGCGCTGTTCGGCGGGCTCGGGCACGGCAAGACCGCGTTTGTGCGCGGCATGGCCGCCGGTCGGGGTCTCTGTGCAGAAGTCTCCAGCCCCACCTTCGCGCTGGTG
>CALXIJ010000052.1 GCA_944388335.1 uncultured Pygmaiobacter sp. | reverse complement strand
CGGGGACAAGGCGGACAGCCGGAGCCACGGAACTCCTTTCATCCACCAAAAAATCGGACGGGCAGCTCGCGGGATCTACCGCCGCCAGGTTTAAAAAAAGAAAAAGCCCTCAAAAAAAGCTGCTGCGGCAGCTTTTTTTGACCCTGATATGAGGTGTATGACGTGACTGAATCCAAAACCAAAAACATCTTTACCAGCCGCCTCGGCATGGTGCTGCTCGCCCTCTTCTGCGTGCTGCTCTGGAGCAGCGCCGTCCCGATGACCAAGGTCGGCTATGCCGCCTTCGGCATCGGGGAGGACGCCTCGGTCTTTACCAAGCTGCTCTTTGCCGGCATCCGGTTCACCCTCGCGGGGCTCACGGTGCTGCTGCTGGGCAGCGCCGCCGCCCGCAAGCCGCTGACCTTTCGGCGCGAACAGACGGGCCGGGTGCTGCTCTACGGCCTGATGCAGGCCACGATCCAGTATCTGTTCTACTACATCGGCCTCTCCCACTCCACCGGCACACTGGGCAGCATCATGTCCTCCACCGCCGCCTTCTTTGTGGTGCTGCTCGCGCCGCTCTTCTATCCGCAGGACCGGCTGACCGGCCTCAAGGGGCTGGGCTGCCTGTTCGGGCTCGTCGGCATCATCGTCGCCTCGGTGGGCGGACAGCTGGAATTCACCCTGACCGGCGAGGGCTTTTTGCTCCTCTCCGCCGCGGCAAATGCCTCCAGCTCCCTGCTGGCCCGCCGGTTCACGCAGGAGATCCCGCCGATGACCCTGACCGGATGGGGGCTGACCCTCGGCGGCGCGCTGCTGCTGGCCGTGGGTCTGGCCGGCGGCGGCTATCTGCCGCAGGTCAGCGGCCGGGCGCTGCTCATCCTCTGCTATCTGTTCCTCCTCTCGGCGACCGCCTTCTCGATCTGGACCAGCCTGCTCAAGTACAACGACGCGGGCAAGGTCTGCATCTTCAACTCCCTCTCCCCGATCTTCGGCACCTTCCTGTCGATCCTGCTGCTCGGGGAGGACTCCTTCCAGCTGCGGTATCTGGTCTCCCTCGCACTGGTCTGCGGCGGGGTGTATCTGGTCAACCGCACCGCACAAAAGCGAGGTTGATCCCATGCCGATGATCTTTGACACCCACGCCCATTATACCGCCGCCGCCTTTGACGAGGACCGGGACGTGCTGCTCTCCTCCCTGCCCGCGCGGGGAGTCGGGCTGGTGCTCGACTGCGGCACCGACCTCGATTCCAGCCTTGCCAGCCTCGCGCTGGCAGAGCGTTACCCCTTTCTCTACACCGCGGCCGGCATCCACCCCGAAAGCCTGATCGAAGAGGACGCCTCGACCCGGACCCGCTTTGCCGGGGACTGGCGGGCCGAGATGGCGGCGATCCGCCCCCTCTATGGCCACCCCAAGGTGGTCGCGGTCGGGGAGTGCGGGCTCGACTACCACTGGGAGATCCCGCGGGAGGAGCAGCTGGCCCTGTTTGAGGCCGAGATCCGCCTCGCCCTTGAGTTGGACCTGCCGATCATCGTACATGACCGCGAGGCCCACGCCGACACCTACGCCCTGCTGCGCCGCTACCGGCCCAAAGGGGTGGTGCACTGCTATTCCGGCAGCGCAGAGGACGTCCGCTGGCTGACCGCGCAGGGGCTCTACATCGGCTTTGGCGGGGTGACGACCTTCAAAAACGCCCGCAAGGTGCTGCAGGCTGCCGCCGCAGTGCCGGAGGACAAGCTGCTGATCGAGACCGACGCCCCCTATATGGCCCCGGTCCCCTTCCGCGGCAAGCGGAACGACTCCTCGCTGCTCTGCCATGTCGCCGACACCCTCGCCGCGCTGCGCGGGGTCTCCGCCGATCAACTGCTGGACCAGACGATGGCAAACGGCCGCGCGCTCTTCGGGATTTCGGAATAGGCGCGGGCCGTCCGATGCCGCCTCGCGGGTCCTGTGCATGCCGTTTTCCGATCGACCGGGCGGCTCCTGTCGCCGGCCTATGCGTATCCCCTCTCGTCACCTGCGTAACGGCATCCGGCATTCAGCGCTTTTTCCCCTCGCTCCTCCCGCCCTGCGACTCGGCGTCAGAATGCGAGATCTTCTCGGGGGGGAGAAACCTTGCCGCAGTCCCCCACTTTTTTCTCACCTCAGCTTTTACGGCGTTATTGTCAACCATTATCTTATTTTTGGTTGACAATAACGCCGTTTTTTTGTACACTGGTAGACGGTTAACCACCCTTGGACAAGGAGGGGCCTCTCTGCGCGGTGCGCCCTACCGGCCGGCATTCTTGGAAAAAAGCGGGGACGCCGCAGAGCGGTTTTCTCCTTGTCCTGCAACAGAGAAAGCGAGATCTTGCATGAATTCTTTTTCCACCAAAGAGGCGCTGCTGGCCGCGCTGCGGGCCGCGCCCGAAATCTGGCAGAGCGGCGCAGCGCTGGCCACCCGGCTGGGGGTCTCCCGCACTGCGGTGTGGAAGGCCGCCGAGGAGCTGCGGGCAGACGGTTTTGCGCTGGAGTCGGTGCCCCGCAGGGGGTACCGGCTGGGTTCCGACACCGCACCGCTCACGGCGGAATCACTGCGGGTCCTGCTCGGCTGCGATTGGCAGGTCGAGGTATGGCCCAGCTTGCGCTCGACCAATGACCGCGCGCGTGCGCTCGCTGCCGGCGGCGCACCGGGGCCCGCGCTGGTCGCGTCGCTGGAACAGACACAGGGGCGCGGACGGCGCGGACGGGCCTTTTACTCCCCTGCCGGCAGCGGCCTGTATTTCAGCCTGCTGCTCCGCCCGTCGGTCACCACCGAAGACGCGCTGCTGATCACCGCTGCCGCCGCGACTGCCGCGCGCAGAGCGCTGTCCCGATTTGGGGTCAAGACCGAGATCAAGTGGGTCAATGATCTCTATCGCAACGGCCGAAAGGTCTGCGGTGTGCTCACCGAGGCAGTCCTTGACCTCGAGAGCGGCGGTCTCGAATCTCTGGTGGCCGGCTTCGGGCTGAATCTGACGGCGCCGCAGGGCGGTTTTCCTGCCGAGCTGCAGAAGATCGCGGGCCCGGTCTTTGACCGGCAGCCGCACCCTGACGCAGCGAAGATCGCCTCCGCCATCGCCGAGGACTTCGTCGCTCTGGTCAGCGCGCTGCCAAACACCGACTTCTTGTCGGAATACCGCGCGGCGAATCTCTTTGTCCCCGGCACCCCTGTCACCGTGCTGCCCCCGCGCGGGGCGCCCTACCCCGCCGTCGTGGAGGAAATCGACAACCGCGCGCGGCTTGTCCTGCGCACCGGCTGCGGTGATCGGCAGCTGCTCGGCAGCGGGGAGGCGCGGCTGCGCCGATCCGGCGAAGAGTTCCCCGCCGGCTGAGGCGTTTTCTTCTCAGCGCGCCCCAGAGCGTGGCCATCCCTGCGTTTTTCCGCCTTACAGCAGGGCAAAACGCTCCGCCCCGTGCTGCTAAAATACAGCTGTCCCACCTCGGGCTGACTCCCTCCGCGCGATGGATCGCTCCCTATCGGGCTCTCCTCTCTGCCCACCGCGACGGGCCGGGTCTGCCGGCGGGCAATCGGCAAAAGGCGGGCTTTTGTCCGCACACCGCGGCGGGGCTTTCCGAGAGAGGTCCTTTTCTCCCCGCTGCAGGACCCGCCCGCACGCCGCGGGTCCTGTTTGCAGCTCTTTGGCGGGGAGGTCATCCTCTCTGTGCCGTTTTTGCTTTGTGCAAGGCGGCGCCGGGCCATTTTCCTCCCGCCGCGCCAAACCCGCATCGGTCCCGCCCAATCCGGCCCCCTGCGCAGATTGCGGCCCTCTGAACCCAAGCGCCTCACCGCGCATCGGCAGCTGTCTTTTCTTATTCCGCACTCTTTTTCCTCCGCTTCTGCCCGGCCTTTTTGTCCGGTATATCCGGTTGGGGCTCTCTGCCCGCTGCGCTCGGGCCGCGGCGAATTGATCGAAATAACGAGGTAACTTCCCATGTCAAACAGCATCCATCGCACCAGAAATCTGGTCCGCGCGGCGGTCTTTGCCGCGCTCACCGCAATTCTCTCACAGATCGTGCTGCCGATCGGCCCGGTTCCCTTCAATCTTGCCGTCCTCGGCGCCTATCTTTCCGGCTGTCTGCTGGATCCGGTCTGGGCCTTTGCCAGCCAGATGGTCTACCTGCTGCTGGGCCTCGTCGGGATCCCGGTCTTTGCCGGTTTCTCCGGCGGCCCCTCGGCGCTCTTTGGGCCCACCGGCGGCTATATCGCCGGCTATCTCTTTCTCGCGCTGCTCACCGCTCTGGCCTTTCACTGGGGCGGAAAATGGTTTCTCCTTCTCCCCTGTATGCTCGGCGGCCTTGCGATCTGCTATCTGCTCGGGACCGGGTGGTTTATCCTCACAACCGGCCGCTCCCTCACCGAGAGCCTTGCCCTCTGCGTGCTCCCCTTTGTCCTGCCGGACCTCTGCAAGGGCGCGCTGGCACTGGCAATCTCCCGCCCGATGCGCGGCAAACTGTGAATTTTGCCCGCTTGTCGTTTTCTTCTCACAGCCGTTCTCTCCTTTTCTTCCACCGAGGAGAGGACGGCTTTTTTGTACGCCCCCTTGTTGTAATTCTTGACTTTACATCATTGGTTTGCTACAATAAAATCACAGCGCCATTCCGGTTTTGGGGCCTGCGGGGTCTCATTTTATGGCGGCGGTCAGCTCTTGCCGAGATCGCGCAATCGCCGGATGGCCACAGACACAAGGGAGGCATTTTGATGAAGGTTTACCAGATCTGTTTCAGTCCCACAGGCGGGGTGCAGAAGGCCGCCGATCAGCTTTCCGCCGCGCTGGGCGCGCCGGTGGAAAAGATCGATCTCACCGACCGCCAGCTCGATTTTTCCTCCTTTTCCTTTGATCGGGACGCGCTCGCCGTTTTGGCGGTCCCCTCTTACGGCGGTCGGGTGCCTGCGCTGGCCGCCGCGCGGATCGCCGCGCTGCGGGCGGACGGTACCCCTGCGGTCCTGCTCTGTGTCTACGGCAACCGCGCCTTTGAGGACACCTTAGTAGAATTGGAGGATCTCGCTGATGCGGCCGGCTTTTGTCCGGTTGCCGGGGTGGCCGCAATCGCCGAGCACTCGATCGCGCGTCAGTTTGCCTCCGGCCGTCCCGATGCGCAGGACTGCGCAAAGCTGCGGGAAGACGCCGCGCAGATTCTCGCCAAACTGGCGTCGAAGGACAATGCCGCCCCGGCGCTGCCCGGCAACCGCCCCTATAAACCGCTCGGCAGCGGGGTCATGGTGCCGCAGGCGGGGGATGGCTGTGTCCGCTGCGGCCTCTGCGCCGCGCGCTGCCCTGCCGGCGCGATCCCGGCAGAGGATCCCTCCTCCACCGACGCCACCCGCTGCATCGGCTGTATGCGCTGTATCAGCGTCTGCCCGCAGGGGGCGCGCGCGCTTGCGCCCGGGATGCTGGAGCGGGTCGGCGGGATGCTCGCAAAGGTCTGCTCTGCGCGCAGAGAGGGCGAGCTCTTCCTCTGATCTCCTCTTTTGTACCCCGGATTTTAAGCTACCACACAAATTAAGCTTTCACACAAAAAACGGCGATGCTTCTGCATCGCCGTTTTCGTTATACAAAAAGGGATGGGCCGCAAGGGCCCATCCCTTTTGACTTGTTGGCTGAAAGAGGCGTTTTACTCCGCCTTCTCCTCCTTGGATGCCTTCTCCTTCGGGATCATCTTGATGATGCCCTTCTTGTACAGGACCCAAGCGACCAGAACGTTTACTACCATGCAGCCCAGAACCGCAAAGCCCTCTTTGCCGGACAGCGGATAGATCGCATTGACGATAAAGACGAGGATGATGGGCAGGATCATGACGAGGTTCTTGCCCTTCGCGATGTACTCGCCGCAGTTCTCATTGGCAAAGCTCAGCACCATGCCGCCGAACAGGGAGGGCAGCAGGTAGCCGGCCGCAGTGGAAACCACCGGGCTGGTCAGGATCGGCTCCAGGGGAACCAGCAGCAGCACGCCGATGATGATGATGACGGTGGTGGTGATGGTGGAAGCCGCAACGCTGATCGAAGCGATGGTGTCGCCCTCGTCGGTGCCCTGCGTGGTGCCGGTCAGGCTGTGGGAGTTGATGACACAGGGCAGCTTGAGGTTCAGCACGTTGCCGGTGAGGAAGGTGATGTAGGCCGACGAACCGAGCACCGGGGTGTAGCTGACCACCTCGGCCAGCGCGGTGGGCAGGAACACCAGCAGCAGGCTGCCGCCGACGGTCAGCACCTCGCCGACCGAAGCGGGCCAGACGTCAAAGGACGCGCAGGTAATCGCCGGGATGCCCAGCATAAACGAAATGCCGATCAGCAGGCCCAGACGGCCTACGATATGAAGGCTCTTCTCATACTTTTTATCCATGATCGTATCTTCCTTTCCCTAAGCGCAATCTCAGCCCAGCAGCTGCAGCCAGAGCAGCGAGGAGCCCATGCCGACCAGCAGAGTGACCGCCATGATGAAGTTGTTCCACCACTTCCAGCCGGTCACCTTGACCAGCAGGACCTGCAGCAGGGTGACGCCGATCGAGGTCGCGACAACCGCGATAAAGACGGGGCCCTTGACCAGCTGCATCGGCAGGAAGGCCTCGATGATGGCCATCGAGAGCACGCCGGTCATCAGAGCGCCCCACTCGCCGTGCTTGGAGCGCAGGCCGGAAACGCCCTCAATGATGCGGGGTCCGAAGAGGAGCAGCGCGATACAGCCCGCAAGGATACCGATGCTCATGACGAACATGACGGTGCCGGCCAGAGAAGCGCCCTCCGCGGAGGCGGCCAGCTCAGCCATCGACTCATAGCCGGCGCCGGTGGCGGCCATCTCGGCGGCCATCAGCTCATAGGTAACTGCGCCGACGACCGACAGGCGGAACTGCGCCCAGGGGATGCCGATCGCGGTGGAAAGGCTGACCAGGCCAACCACGATCGAGATGGACGGGACGATGGAATAGATCACCGAGGAGGTGATCGCAGTCTTGAGCTGCTGTTTGGTCAGCCCAATCTCCACGCCGTGCCGATAGGACCGGAAAAGGGTAACGCCGCAGAACAGCAGGACATACAGGATGCCCAGCTCGACCAGAATGAACAGCAGCGGGCTGTTCATAATCTCCAAAAACTTCATGGTTACATTTCCTCCTTACATTTCCTGACGGTGCCGCGTCCTGTCTCTCACAGGCTCGGCTTGACATCGTCGGGGACCGGACACAGATACCCCTCCGGTGCATTCTGCTTGTGCTCTTCCTTTGCGCGCTCGATGATCGAGGGATCCTGGAACAAGCGCACCGCGGTGAGTGCCAGCGCCTTGCCAACCGCAAGCATGCCCTTGTGGCCGATGCTGCTGCCGACCTGTGCAGTCATCTGCCAGGTGTGGGCGCCGGTGCCGATTGCGGCGGTGGCCATTCCCATCTGTGCGGTGGGAACCGCATAGCTCACATCGCCCACGTCGGTGGAGCCGGGCATCGCGATCTCCGGCATATGGACATAGGGCAGCACGACGTTGCAAAGGCCGCCGTCCGTGATCTCCTGCGCCTTCTTGGCGCCGAAGGCCTTGACCAGCGCCGCGGGGGCCGCCTGCTCCCGCTCGGTCAGGGTCGCGCGGAACTGGCGGGCCAGCTGATAATCCGCCTCGTCAAATGCCGGCGCGCCGACCTCGGCCATGCACTGCGCCGCAAGCTCGCTGAGGGTCTTGTTCGGGATATAGTCGCACAGGCCCTGCTTGATCTCCCAGCTGACCTCGGTGCCGGTCATCAGCGCCGCGCCGCGGGCGATGTCGAATACCCGCTCGCAGAGCTCGAGCACCTGCTTGATCTTCGGGGCGCGGATCATGTAGTAGGTCGTCGCAGTGCCCTGCACCACGTTGGGCGCGTCCCCGCCCACATCGAGGTAGGCATAGTGGATCCGCGCCTCAGGGATGATATGTTCCCGCAGATAGTTGACGCCGACATTCATCAGCTCGCAGGCGTCCAGCGCGCTGCGTCCCAGCTGGGGAGCGGCGGCCGCATGCGCCGTCTTCCCCTTGAAGTGGAAATGGATGTGGCGGTTGGCCAGCGAGGAGATGCCCCACACGCTGTTGCTGTCGCCCGGGTGCCAGGTCAGGGCAGCGTCCAGCTCATCAAACACGCCCTCGCGGGTCATAAAGGTCTTGCCGCAGCCATGCTCCTCCGCCGGGCATCCGTAAAACCGGATCGTGCCGGTCATGCCGGTCTCTTTCATGTAATCCTTGACCGCAACCGCCGCCGCCAGCGAGCCGCTGCCCAGTGCGCAGTGGCCGCAGCCGTGACCGTTGCCGCCCTCGACCACCGGCTCCTTGACCGGGCAGCCCGCCTTCTGGCTGAGCCCCGGCAGGGCGTCGAACTCGCCCAGAATGCCGATGATCGGTCTGCCGCTGCCCCAACTGCCCACAAAGGCGGTCGGGATCCCGGCAATCCCCTCTTCTACCTGAAAGCCTTCCGCCTTCAGCACCTCAATCAGCGCCGCCGCGCTCTTGGTCTCCTTGAAGTCCAGCTCCGGGGTTGCCCAGATCTTGTCATTCAGCTCGACAAAGCAGTCCGCCTTGGCGTCAACGAGGCCGCAGATCTTATCTCTTAGCTCCAACTTTCCGCGCCTCCTTTTTGTTTCAGATTATTCTACAGATGTTTTCCCACCGTGAACTTTCTGAATCAACTGGTATATAGAATATCAAATTTTAACAAAAAATTCAAGAATGAATCTGAAAAACAGAGAAAGATTGCGCAAAAAATCCCGGTTTTTTCCCTAAAAAAGTATTTTTTCTCCTCTGCCGCGAAAATTTATACGCAGAATTGCACAAAAAAAGCGGGCCGATTTCGTCGGTCCGCCCAAAAATATCAAATTCAAATGGGTAATTTCTCAGCCATTTTTTGCTTTCTGCCGCAGTGCGCCCCGCACATTCTTGACCTCGGCGGCGCTGCGGGCCAGCGACTCCTCGGTCTGGCGCAGCATATTCTCGCAGTAATCGGTGATGGTGGTGCGCATCTCCCGCGACTGCTGATGTGCCGAGGAGAGGATCTCGGCCGCCTTCTGCTGTGCCTGACGCACGATCTCCTGCTGGTCAACCAGCGCACGGGCGCGATCCTCCGCCTTTTTGATGATGCCCTCAGCCTCCCGCCGCGCGCCGGCGACGATCTCGGCCCGGTCGTTGACGATCGCCTTTGCCTGCTTGATCTCGGCGGGCATATTCAGCCGCACATCGTCGATGATGTCCCGCACCTTGTCCACATCCACCATCCGCTTGCCGCCGGTGAAGGGCAGGTTGGTCGATTCCTCCAGCGTCTCATCCAACAAATCCAACAGCTCATCTACATTCATCTTCTGGCACCTCGCTTTCTCATACTCCCGCCCGGTCCGCGTCACAGGGGCGCGGACGGTAGACGCGGTTCATCACATCCTCATAGATCGCGGCCGGGATGAACTCCCGCACATCCCGCCCCTCGGCGGCGATCTGCTTGACCATCGTCGAGGACAGATACATATAATGGGAGTTGCAGGTCATAAAGACCGTCTCAAACTCCGGATACAGCTTTTTGTTGATCAGCGCCTGCTGAAACTCATACTCGAAATCGGTGACCGCCCGCAGGCCCTTGACCGCCACCCGCGCGCCGTGCTCCTTGGCATAATCGACCAGCAGCCCGGTCGAGGAGTCCACCGCGACCTTGCCGCGGCAGTCCTCCGGCAGTTCCGCCATCGACCGGCGCAGCAGCTCGACCCGCTCGGCCACCGTGAAGGTCGGCGTCTTGGCCGGATTGATGAGCACCAGCACGATGACCTTGTCAAAGATCTCTGCGCTGCGCTTGATAATGTCCAGATGCCCCTTGGTAACCGGGTCAAAACTGCCCGGACAGATCGCTATTGTCATGCTTCGATTTCTCCCTTTGGCCGCTCTTTTTCATACCGGCTGACCAATACAGTACCATATCGGTACTGTTTTTTCAATACCAGTTCCCCCGCGCGCTGCGGCATCACCGTCTCCCGCTCGCTCTCGCAGAGGGCCACCCCGCCCGGCGCCATCACCCGTCCCAGCGACGGCAGCAGCGCCTGCAGCGTCCCGTGGCGGTAGGGCGGGTCGAGCAGCAGGATGTCGAACTGCTCCGCCGTGCCGGCGAGGAACCCCTGCGCGTTGGCGCAGTGGACCTCTGCGCGCTGCGCAAGCCCCGCCGCGCGCAGGTTTTCCTCCACAATCCGCACCGCGCCGCGGTTCTCATCGATAAAGACGCAGAAATCCGCGCCCCGGGAGAGCGCCTCGATCCCCAGCTGGCCGCTGCCCGCAAAGAGATCCAGCACCCGCGCGCCGGGCAGAAGGAACTGCAGCGCGCTGAACATCCCCTCCTTGACCCGGTCCACCGTGGGGCGGGTGATGTCGGTGCCCGGCAGGGTTCGCAGCCGGACCCCGCGGGCGGCGCCCGCGATCACTCTCATGGCTGTTCCCCCTTCCCGGTCGGTTCAATGGTACTATTATCTCCAGTTTGCGGCGGATTGTCAACCTGCTCTTTGGGGTGATAAAACGCCCAGACGGCGTCCGCCGTGCGGGTGGGGATTCCCGCCTTTTCGATCAGCTCTGCGGGGGTGGCCTCGCTGATGGCGTGGATCGACTTCATCGTCCGCAGCAGTTTTTTCGCGGTCACCTGCCCCACCCCGGGGATCTGCATCAGGGTGGAGGAAAAGGCCTTTTTCTTGCCCGATGTGCGCTGGTATTCGATCGAGAAGCGGTGGACCTCGTTCTGGATGGCGCTGATAAAGGCGAAGACCGATTTGTGCATCGCGATCCCGATCTCCCCGTCCTTCGAGACGATCGCCCGGGTGCGGTGGCGGTCATCCTTGACCATGCCGAAGGTCGGCACATCCTCAAACGCGGTGCCCGCGAGCGCGGCGGTCACCGCCGACAGCTGCCCCTTGCCGCCGTCGAGCAGGATCAGGTCGGGCTTGACCGCAAACTGCCCCTTGCCCTCGTTTGCATACTCGTACGCCCGCCGCCAGAGCACCTCCGCCATCGAGGCGTAGTCGTCGGTGCCCGCGACGCTCTTGATCTTGAACCGGCGATAGCCGCTCTTCTTGGGTCTGCCGTTCTCAAAGACGACCATCCCGGCCACGCTGGTCCCCTCGCCCCAGTTCGAGATGTCGTAGCTCTCGATGACATTCGGCGGGGAGGACAGGCCAAGGGTCTTTGCCACCTCGTCGAGCAGCCGCTCCTCCCGCGAGACCCGCCCGCTGCGGAGGGTGAGGCTCTCGGAGGCGTTAAGGGAGGCCATCTGGACCAGCCGCGGCCCGTCCCCCCGCTGGGGGACCGAGAGGGTCACCTTGTGCTGTGCCTGCTCGGTGAGCATCTGCTCGAGCGCGGGCGCCGACTCCGGCAGCTTGTCCAGCAAGAGCAGCCGCGGGATCTGCCGCGCGCCGCTGTAGAACCGGGCCAAAAACTCCTCCCGCACCTCGTCGGCGTCGGTGGTATCGGGGAAGGTAAACTCGTTTTTGTCCACCAGCCGCCCCTCCCGGAAGGAGAGCATCGCGGCGCAGACCGCCCCGTGGGACGCGACAAAGCTGAAGACGTCCGCCTGCTTGATGGTGCTCTGGACCACCCGCTGGCCGGCCGAGACCTTTTCGATCGCGTTGATCTGATCCCGGATCAGGGCCGCCCGCTCGAATTCCAGCGCCTCACTGGCCTCCTCCATCTTTTTGCGCAGCGTGCGGACGATCTCGTTTTTGCCGCTGCGGACCAGCCGCACCGCGCCATCCACCCACTCGGCGTACTCCGCCTCGCTGATCTTGCCGGTACAGGGGGCCATGCACTTGCCGATGTGGTAGTTCAGGCAGGGCCGCTCCTTGCCGAAATCCCGCGGGAACTGCTTGTTGCACCGGCGCAGCCGGAAGGCGTCCTGCGCCGTCGCGACCATCTCCCGCACCGCAAAGCTGCTCATATACGGGCCGATCCACTGCGCGCCGTCCTCCTGCTTTTGCAGCTCGGCGGTCATCCGGGGATAGGGCTCCTTGCCCACCCGGATAAAGCAGTAGCCCTTGTCGTCCTTGAGCAGGATGTTGTATTTGGGGGAGTGCAGCTTGATCTGGCTGCACTCGAGCACCAGCGCCTCGAACTCGCTGGTCGTGACGATGAAATCAAAGCTGTACGCGTGCTCGATCATCTTTGTGACCTTCGGTTCGTGGGGTACCCCCTCCCGGAAGTACTGGCTCACCCGCAGCCGCAGCCGCTTGGCCTTGCCGATATAGATGATCTCGCCGGTGCGGTCCTTGATGAGATAAACCCCCGGCAGCAGCGGCAGTTTCTTTGCCTTTTCATAGAGTTCCTGTTTGGTCATCCGTTCCCCTTTCCGCAGCCTGCGGCAAAAAAAGCGCCCCCCACGGACACAGAGATCCGCAGGAAGCGCCGCAGGTTACAAAAATGACTTACTCGCTGAAGCCGGAGTTGACCAGCTTGATCAGGCTGTCGACAG
Organism: uncultured Pygmaiobacter sp.; assembly: GCA_944388335.1. Lineage (GTDB taxonomy): Bacteria > Bacillota > Clostridia > Oscillospirales > Ruminococcaceae > Pygmaiobacter. The sequence continues at coordinate 3,237 of CALXIJ010000052.1, read as the reverse complement.
CCTGCTGCTCATCCGAGCCGTCCGCGATGATGCGGATTGTGGTGCCGCCAACGATACCCAGAGAGAGGACACCCAGAAGGCTCTTGGCATTGACCCGGCGCTCTTCCTTCTCAACCCAGATGGAGGATTTGAACTCGTTCGCCTTCTGGATGAAGAAGGTCGCCGGACGGGCGTGCAGACCAACCTGATTCTCGACGGTTACTTCTTTCACATACATAACAAGAATTCTCCTATTTCATAATTTCTAAAGAAGGAAACACATTTTCGATATGATATTATCATATCTCAATATTTCCTACCCGTCAATAAAATAATCGGCGGGGTTGTGATTTTCATCAGTTCGCTAAAATCCAATTTTCCGTCCCGACAGCACTTTGTACATCATAACTATAAAGTTTTCAACATCATTAGTCATTTCCACAAAGTTTAAAGGCATTTTTTGGAGGTTTTGATCGAACCGCTCCGCAGCTGTCTGTCAGGGGCGATCATCCCCGACAGCGGGGGAAGGAGCGGCGTTTGCCGCCTCCCGCAGGGCTTTCTCCTGTTCGCGCCGGGCAAGGGCCTCGAGCAGGTCGGGGCGGCGGGCCATCGTCCGCGCGACCGACTGCTCCCGCTTCCACTCGGCGATCTTCTTGGCGTGGCCGGACAGCAGAACCGGCGGCACCGCCCGCCCCTGCCAGACCTCCGGCCGGGTGTACTGCGGATACTCCAGCAGTCCGTCGAAGAAGCTCTCGTCCTCATACCCCTCCGGGCTGGAGAGGACCCCGTCGCAGAGCCTCGCGACGCTGTCTGCCACCACGAGGGCGGCCAGCTCCCCGCCGGTGATGACAAAATCTCCAAGGCTGATCTCCTCGTCGGCCAGCGCCTCGATCGCCCTCTCGTCGATTCCCTCATAATGGCCGCAGACCAGCGTGATGCTCTCGAGCTTTGCCAGCTCCCGGGCGCGCTGCTGGGTATAGGTCTTTCCGCCGGGGGTCAGGAAGATGACATGGGGCTTTGTGTCCTGCTGGGCCTCGATCGCCTTGCAGCACAGATCGATCGGCTGGGCCTGCATGATCATCCCGTGGCCGCCGCTGTACGGGTAGTCGTCCACCCGCTTCTGCTTGTCCAGCGTGTAGTCCCGGATGTTGTGGCAGTACATCTCGATTTTGCCGCGCCGGCGGGCACGGCCGATGATGCTCTCCCCCAGCACCGCCTCGCACATCTCGGGAAAGAGGGTCGCAATATCAATCCGCATCGTCGAACATCCCCCCGATCGGCTTGACCCGCACCACCCCGCCGGCGGGGTCGATCTGTTCCAGAAACTGCTCCACCGCCGGGAAGAGCACCGTTTTGCCCTCCGGGGTGCGGATCTCGTAGATGTCGCCGGCGCCGTTGTTGATCACATCGGTGACGGTGCCATAGACTTTGCCGGTGCCGGCGTCCACCACCTGCAGGCCGATGATGTCCTGAATGAACCAGCTGCCCTCGGGCAGCTGCGCGTCCGAGCGGTCAATGTAGACCAGCCGGCCGACCAGCGCGCGGGCGGCGTCCATCCCGTCCACCCCCTCCAGCTTGAGCAGCACCATCCCCTTGTGGGCGCGGGCCGACGCAACACGCCAGGCCCTGCCGCCGTTTGGGGAGGGATAGAGCAGCGAAAACCCGCACAGGAATTCCGCGCTGTCGCAGTAGGGATAGACCTTCAGCTCCCCCATCACCCCGTGGGTGGTGACAAACTTTCCCGCTTCGAGATACTTTTTCTGCATCGGGGGCTCCTTTCCGCCCCGCCGGGCGGGGCAAAATATGCCGGACGGGTCCCGCAGGACACGCCCGGCATATTGCTGGTTTCCTCTTTTTGGCCGGCGGCGGGGGTCAGTCGATCTCGACCATGACCTTCTCGCCGACCCGGACGGCGGCCGCGCGCATGACGACCCGCAGCGCCTTGGCGATCCGGCCCTGTTTGCCGATCACCCGGCCCATGTCCTCCTCCGCCACACTCAGGTGGTAGACGGTCGTCCCCTCGTCATTCGGCGCGTCAACGGTGACCCGGACCGCCTCCTTGTCCTCGACAAGGCCCTGTGCGAGGGTGACCAAAAGCTCTTTCAACATGGCGCTCAACCTCGTTGGCGGGTCCTTACAGGATCTCGCTCTTCTTGAGCAGCGCACGGACGGTGTCGGTGGGCTGCGCGCCGTTGGCGATCCACTTCTTGGCCTTCTCGGCGTCGATCTTCACCTCAACGGGCTCCTTGCTGGGATCGTAGGTGCCGATCTCCTCGATGAAACGGCCGTCGCGGGGGAAACGGGAATCCGCGACAACAACACGATAAAACGGGTTCTTCTTGGCGCCCATCCGGCGCAGTCTGATCTTAACAGCCATGGTAGTTCTCCTCCATATTCCATATTGGATATTATAATAATGTATTTTTAACCGGAAACCGGCAAAAAACCTTTTTTTGATGCAGGGTGCGGCTCAGCCGAACATCCTGCCGAAGCGGCGGCCCTTGGGCCGCTTTTTGAGCTGCTTCATCACCTTGTTCATCTGCTCGTACTGGCGCAGCAGCCGGTTGACGTCCTCCACCTTGGTGCCGCTGCCCGCCGCGATCCGGCGCTTGCGCTTGGGGTCGATGATCGAGGGCTTGGCCCGCTCGGCGGGGGTCATGCTCTGGATGATCGCCTCCATCCGGCGGAACATCTGGTCGCTGTTTTCCAGATCGCTCTCGCTGACCTTGGCCCCGCCCGGCAGCATCGAGAGCATCGCCGCCGCGCCGCCCATCTTCTTCATCTGGCCGATCTGGTCGAGCAGGTCGGTCATGTCGAACCGGTTCTCCATCAGCCGGCGGGCGGCCTCCTCGGCCTTCTTCTCGTCCTGCGTGGCCTGCGCCTTCTCGATGAGGGTCATCACGTCCCCCATGCCGAGGATCCGGCTGGCCATCCGGTCGGGGTGGAAGACCTCGAGGTCGTCCAGCTTCTCCCCGACGCCGACAAACTTGATCGGCTTGCCGGTCACCGCGCGCACGCTCAGCGCCGCGCCGCCGCGGGTGTCGCCGTCCAGCTTGGTGAGCACCACACCGTCGATCCCGACCTTCTCGTTGAAGCTCGACGCCACATTGACCGCGTCCTGACCGACCATCGCGTCGATGACCAGCAGCGTCTCATCCACCGGAACCGCCTGCTTGATCCGGCCCAGTTCCTCCATCAGCTCTTCGTCGACGTGCAGCCGGCCGGCGGTATCCAGCAGAATCAGATCATTGCCGTGAT
>CALXIJ010000051.1 GCA_944388335.1 uncultured Pygmaiobacter sp. | reverse complement strand
GCAAACATAATGCATCCTACGGTCCCAATAAAACCGCTTGGAGGAAATGGGATTGCAAGGGGCAGGTAAATTTGTTATTCTGGCGGCAGGGAGGTGATGCGGATGGAGATCAGGATTGAGGATTGCCCGGATGCATTTTGCGTCATCCTTCGCGGTCCCAAGGAGAGCGAGGAACTGCAGCGGATCCTTCGACTGCTGCAGGGGCAGATGGAAGATAAACTATGGGTTTGGGGTGAGGATGGAGTGACCACTGCACTTTCTCCCGCAGAGATCGTTTGGGCGGAAATGCTGGATGGCCGCAGGTTTATCTACACGCAGGACAAAATCTATAGGAGCGCTGTGGGATTGGGAGAACTTGAGAGCCGCTGGGAATCTTATGGATTGTTTCGATGTGCGAAGTCAGCGGTAGTCAACCTAAATCGAATCCGTTCATTGCGCTGCTGCCGGGCAGGCCGGATCGAGGCGCTGATGACAACAGGAGAAAAGGTGATCGTCTCCAGAAGGTATGCACCCTTGCTGCGGGACCGAATTGAGGAGGGATCAACAGGATGAAGCTGTACCTGAGATTTTATCGTTGGGCGATGCAGATGAAATTGCGGATGGGAATCTATACGGTGGCTTTGCTCTTTTGCAAAATAGTTTGGAATTGGTATGCGGGAATTTATGAAGTGCGCTCTCTTGATATCTTGACGATCTGGGCAACCTGCCTGATTTTTGCGATGGTGGAATCAGCGATTCTTCCCAACGACAATGATAGAGCGTATTCCAAAAAGCAAACCGCCGTTTGGGCCGTCGCGGCGAATCTGATTTTCCTAGTGAGTGCATTCTGGAATAACTGGTTCCAAGGGATCGGGGGATTGGGGACGGGAGTCTTGCTCTTTTTCTTGGAATTGGTGCTGGCGCTGATGTGGTTTGGAGACAATGTCGCGAGATATGTGGACAGCGCGCAGTTGAATCGCCAGCTTAAAGCATATCAAAAAAAGACGCAGAAATAGAGAAAAATAGAAGATGAGCCCCCCTATTTTCCACAGTGCAGCAGGATTTAAAACAGGACATAAAATTATGTACAAATATTTCAAACAATAAAGCTAAAAATATATTGTTTCTGTATTTATATTACGGTAAATCGATAATTTATAAAGATAAAATGTCAATATAAGTTAACTATAAGTATAAAATGAGGATTCTAAAAACAAATTGGAAATGTAAAATTCTCCTAAGGAAAACTTAAGATTCATGTAAGAATGTTGCAAACATTTCTTCACACAACTGTCACATTCGGACGGTATATTAATGCCCGAGGTGATAATCAATGAAAAAGATCGTAACGATTGCTATGGCGCTTGTTCTGGCGCTTGGCCTTGTTGCTTGCAGCAGTAATGATTCTTCGGCCACGGGTTCTTCGGCTGCGACCGGTTCCAGCATCTCCAGCGCTGCTGAGGACTCCAGCGCTGCTGAGGACTCCAGCGTTGCCGAGGACTCCAGCGTTGCCGAGGACTCCAGTGTTGCCGAGGACTCCAGCGTTGCCGCTGATTCCAGCAGTTCTCTGGTCGAGGAGTAATCGTCCTTTTACTCTGAAAGTCTAACAGGAAGGGTGCGGAGCACATCCCTTGAAAAGGGAGATGTGCTCCGCACTTTTTTATCTTTTGCAGAAAAAAAGAGAGTTTGATCTTTTTTTCGCTTCTCCATTTGAACCGCAGAGAGCCGCTGCACATATACTGTCGTCGAAGTGAACTGCAAAAAGGGGGAGAAGCGATGGTGACCGGCGGAGTTTTGCAATCGACGATGCTGGCGATGGCTTTGACGGTGGATTCCTTTGCGGCAGGGGTCGGTCTGGGCGTACAGAGAATCCGCGTGCCGCTCTTTTCATCAGCGGTTGCATCCGGCGTGGGGGCGCTGTGGCTTGCTGCCGGCGGATGGATTGGACAATCGGCGCGGCAGTTCTTTCCCGCACAGGTGGCGCGGATTGGGGCTGCCCTGCTGATGATTGCAATAGGCGGGTTCAAGCTATTTGAGGAGACCATCAAACTGCTGCTGCGGCGCCATGGGCAGAAGGGAAGGGTCGGCTTTTCGGCGTTTGGGCTTCACTTTTTGCTGGAGGTCTATCTCGCTCCCGAGCGCGCAGACGCCAACCGGAGCAAAACACTCGGCGGGTTTGAGGCCGTGGGTCTGGGATTGGTCCTCTCGGCGGATAACCTGACGGCGGGGGTCGGCGCGGGGATGGAGGGGCTGCCGCTGTTTTTTGTGCTGATCTTGGTTGCGGTTTTAGGGGCGGCGTTCCTCTTTTTGGGATCTTTGGCGGCGTGCAGCGCCTCGCGAGAAAAGGGGCGTGACCTTTCTCTAATTGGCGGGATGGTGCTGATCGGCCTTGGCGTTTTGCGGCTTTTGGGATGAAATGTGCGCCAAACAGAGGGAAAGGTTGTCAAAAAGGCGAAAATAAGGTATGATAATACCGTCTGTTCTACTTTGCAGATTCTGCAAAAAGACAGCGCAATCTGAAAAGAGGAGAAAATAAGGGGTGGGATTCGAAACGATGCAGACCATGATTGCAATGTGCTGTTACATGGCCTGTGTAATTATGATCGGTCTGCTTTTTGCCAAACGGGCAAATCAGAGCACAGAGAGTTATTTTCTTGGAGGGCGCAGTCTGGGACCGTGGATTGCAGCGATGAGCGCCGAGGCCAGCGATATGAGCGGATGGCTGCTGATGGGACTGCCCGGCGTTGCCTATTGGTGCGGCGTATCGGATGCGGCTTGGACGGCGATCGGCCTTGCCGTCGGCACCTATCTCAACTGGCTGATTGTCGCGCGCCGGCTGCGCAGTTATTCGGTGGTTGCGGGAGATGCGATCACGATTCCGGAATTCTTTTCCGCGCGGTTCAAGGAGAAGAAAAAGGTCCTGCTGATGATCTCGGCAGTGTTTATCCTGATCTTCTTTACCGTCTATGCGTCGAGCTGCTTTGTCACCTGCGGCAAGCTCTTTTCGACCCTGTTCGGGCTTCCCTACCAGTGGATGATGATCGCGGGCGCGCTGTTCGTCATCTTCTATACGGTGATCGGCGGTTTTCTTGCCGAGAGCGCGTCTGACTTTATGCAGTCAATGGTGATGATCTTTGCGCTGGCGGTCATCCTCATCACCGGCACCATCGCGGCGGGCGGCCCCTCTGCGGTGGCGCAGAATATCGGTGAGATCCCCGGCTTTACCAGCTTCTTTGGAATTGCACAGCCGGTCGTGGAGGACGGGGTGCAGCAGGTTGCGGGCGGCGCACCTCTCTTCGGTGAGGCCGGCAGCTATGGCCTGCTGACGATCCTGTCCACCCTGAGCTGGGGTCTGGGGTATTTCGGCGTTCCGCAGGTGCTGCTGCGGTTTATGGCGATCCGCAAGACCTCTGAGCTGAAGAAGTCCCGCCGGATTGCCACCGTCTGGTGCGTGATCTCCCTCACCAGTGCGGTGCTGATCGGCCTTGTGGGCCGTTCGCTCTTCCCGACGTCACTGCTCACCTCCTCCGACGCGGAGAACATCTTTGTCCTGCTCTCCACCAATCTGCTGCCCCCGCTGCTGGCCGGGGTGGTGATGGCGGGCATTCTGGCCGCGACCATCAGCTCCTCGGACTCCTATCTGCTGATTGCGGCGTCCGCATTTGCCAAGAATATCTATCAGGGCATTTTCCGCCGGAAGGCGAGTGACAAAAATGTCCTGTGGGTCTCCCGCATCATGCTCCTTGTCATCTCTGCGGTCGGCATTGTAATCGCATTGGATGAAAACAGCGTTATCTTCACGCTGGTGGCCTTTGCCTGGGCGGGCTTCGGCGCGACCTTCGGCCCGATCATGCTGCTGAGCCTGTTCTGGAAGCGCACGACCTGGAAGGGCGCGATTGCCGGCATGGTCAGCGGTGCGGTGATGGTGTTTGTCTGGAATCTGCTCATCAAGCCGATGGGCGGCATCTTCGGCATCTACGAACTGCTGCCGGCCTTCTTGGTAAGCCTTGTGGTGATTGTCGTCGTTTCGCTGCTGGACCGCCAGCCGGAAGAGGAAATCCGCCGCGAGTTTGAAGAGGCAAAACAGAAAGCGATGCAGGAATCCTGATAGAGATCAATCTGCGCTGAGAAAAAACGCCGCATGGGAAGCTCTCCCGTGCGGCGTTTTTGCTGTGATTATAAAAGTTGGAGTTTCCCGGAGCGAGGGAAAAATGATCCCGCGCTGTCCCATTCGTGCGGCACTCTCAGGACAAAAATACAAGAAGGTCGATGAGAAGGAGGTGCAGCGGGTAATAGAGATAGGAAACTGCCCGCCGCAGAGGGGAAGGGGATCGGGAAGAAGGTGCCGGGCGATAGCGTCCGAGCAGCGGCAGCGCGAGAAAGCTGCCCAGCTGAATCCCGGCACGGCAGAACAGCTCCGGCAAAGCGGCTCCCTCCCAAAGCAGCGGCAGCAAAACCGAGAAAAAATGCAGCAGGACGAGAAGGGAAAAGAGGGCATACTGCGCCCTTTTTTGGTCTCGCAGCAGCGCGAAGGCCAGACACCAGCCCACCGCATAGATCCCCCAATCACCGGGCAGTGTAAGGAGCATCAACAGTGCCAAAATCAGCCCGGGTGCCGGCGCGGACAGCTGCCGGCGCAGAATATACAGGATGATAAAACAGAGCAAGAGAGTATAGACGGCGCTGAAGGGCATGGCAAAGGGGCGCCCGGTCTTAAAGAGAGAATAGGGGACGGCTGAGAGCAGCGCACAGAGGGCGAGGCGCAGCGCATACCGCGGCAGGCTGCGGCTGTGCAGGCTGCCCTCGGCAAGGAGAAAACAGAAGATCGGCATCGAGATGCGGCCCAGAAGGTGCGCCAGTGCGGCGAGAGGGCTGATGGTGGGCAAAAAAGCCCATGCCAGATGGTCGATTGTCATCGCGAAGAGGGCCAGACCCCGCAGCTGAGAGCGGGAGAGACCAGCGGAAAAAACAGCAGCGGACCGGATTATGCTCACCTCCTCGACAGGGATTTTTTGCGCAGTGCTTCCTGTCTATTATACACGCCGGGCAGGGGCTTGAAAATCGCAAATGTTGTGGTAAAATGAGTAACGGCCGACTTTGGCGGCCGCGGCGGAGAAGGGAACCCTGCCCTCGGGGCGAAAGCCTCCATGCTTCCCGCGGCGCAGTTTGCGGCCGAATTGCTTCAAGAAAGCAAAAACACCCCGCCGGAACTTGCGGCGCCGCCGGGGAAAAATCTGCCGCCGGACGCGGGGCTGCTTCCCCGCCGTCCAAGAGGAGCTATATCATGCAATCGACGAAAGTTCAGAGAATGGCGCGCTGCGCCATGATCGCGGCGCTCTATACCGCCGTCAGCCTGCTGCTCGCCCCGTTTTCCTATGGTGCGGTGCAGGTCCGGGTGGCCGAGGCGCTGACCCTGCTGCCCGTCTTTACCCCCGACGCGATCGTCGGAGTCACGCTGGGCTGCCTGCTCACCAACCTGTTGGGTTCCTCCCCGATCGATGCGGTGTTTGGTACCCTTGCCACCCTGATTGCGGCGCTGCTGACCTGGAAGCTGCGTGGGCTGCGCTGGCGCTCGCTGCCGATTCCCTCGGCGCTGATGCCGGTGCTGGTCAACGCGGTGGTGGTCGGCGCTGAGATCACCTTCTTCTTTATGGATACGCCGGCAACCGGCGCGGCGCTGGCCTTCAATATGTTCACCGTCGGCCTCGGCGAGGTCATCAGCTGCATGGTTCTGGGCCTGCTGCTGGTAAAGGCGGTAGAGAAGAACCGCGCGCTGCGCGGCTTCTTCTGCGGCTGAGGAGAACTGTTGATCCGGTGGCCGTTTCAGGGTCGCGGTGTGCCGGAGGATTGGATCAGGAAAAGTACGCTCAGAGCCGGGAGTTTCTCTTGGCAAAATGGGCGCTTTTCTTTGATCATATCATTGCGTACGCAAAAATTGAAAGTGCAATCATTACTCGCGCAAAGAAATTTTACACAAGGAGGACAGGCGGATGAAGGAACATCTGATGCACAACATCAACACGATTTCCCGCTGTGCGGTACTCTACCGGGATCAGCGGCTCAAGCAGTGGAACCTGACCGGATGGCAAGCACCCTATCTGCCGCTGGTTTGCGGGCAGCCGGGAATCACGCAGGATCAGCTCGCGCTGCGGCTGCGGGTCAACCCCAGCAATGTGACCCGCCAGCTGGCGCTGCTCGAGCAGAACGGCTTTATCACCCGGCAGCGCAGCGAGAACGACCGGCGGACGGTAGAGGTCTATCCGACCGAAAAGGCACAGCAGGTGCTGGAGCCGGTGCGGGAGGTCTTTCGCCAGTGGCGGGAAGAGCTGTTCTGCGGCTTGGACGCATCGGAGAGGGAACTGCTGGAGGAGCTGATGGAGCGGCTCGCACGCAGATCGGAGGCGATTTTATGAAGACGGTACTGCATTATATCCGCCCCAAAGCGGGAATTATCGCTTTTGAGATGGTGATTAAGTTTTCCGGTACAGCGGTGGAACTGCTGCTGCCGTGGATGCTATCGGTCATCCTCGAGCGGTATGTGCCGGTGGGGGATCTTGGAGGGATTCTGCGCTGGGGCGGTCTGATGGTGCTCAGCGCGGGACTGGCTTGGGCCTTTAATATCGCGGCAAACCGGATCTCCTGTACGACCTCGCGGGATATCACCCGCCGGATCCGTCGGGATCTCTTCGCAAAGGTGACACGCCTTTCCTGTGCGCAGGAGGACGAATTTACGATTCCCTCTCTGATCTCACGGCTGACCAGCGATACCTACAATGTCCACCAGATGATTGACCGGATGCAGCGGCTCGGGGTCCGCGCGCCGATCCTGCTGCTGGGCGGAATCATCATCACCTTCCTGCTCGAGCCGGTGCTCACCCTTGTGCTGGTCGCGGTGCTGCCGCTGCTCGCGCTGGTGGTGTATCTTGTCTCCACCCGCGGCGTTGCGCTCTACACCAAAACCCAGCAGAAGCTGGACGGAATGGTCCGCCGCGCGCAGGAGAGTATGATCGGAATCCGGGTAATTCAGGCGCTTTCCAAGACCGCATACGAAAAGAAGCGGTTCGACGAGGCAAACCGGCAGGTGGCGGATCAGGATTATAGGGCGGGGCTGGTGATGAATGTCACCAATCCGGTGATGAATCTGCTGCTCAACACCGGTCTGACGCTGGTCGCCGTGGTCGGCGCGTTTCGGGTGAACGGGGGAAAAACCCAGCCGGAGACGATTATCGCCTTTTTGAGCTATTTTACAATTATTCTCAACGCTCTGATGATGGTCTCCCGCCTCTTTGTGATGTATTCGAAGGGTGCGGCCAGCGCAAAGCGGATCGAGGAGGTCCTCTGTGCCCCGGCGCAGCTCGGGCTTGAAGAGATCCCGCCCAAAAAGAAGGAGCCGTTCCTCGTCTTTGACAAGGTCAGCTTTTCCTATAATAAGGTGGAGGATAACCTGACCGGGATCAGCTTTACCCTCGAGCGCGGGCAGACGCTGGGCATCATCGGCCCGACCGGCAGCGGCAAGAGCACCTTGATCC
>CALXIJ010000050.1 GCA_944388335.1 uncultured Pygmaiobacter sp. | reverse complement strand
GCGATCGTGAACCCCGCGCAGGCCTGCGAGCTGGCCCGGCGGCTGGGGGTCGTGATCCGCTTACCGCGGCTTCTTCGCGGGGCCTTGACGGGTACGAGCGGCACTTTCCGCCGACAGTCGGCCATTTGCCCCCTCTCCAAAAGCGAAAAATCATGCGATGAAAAAAGCGCCCCGGCGCCTGTTCCCCTTTTGTGCGGGAACGGCGCCGGGGCGCTCTTCTTTTTTTGTTCTTTTGCTCTCGTCAGAAGATGGCGGCGCAGGCTGCGCCTTTGTTTTGGGTCCCTGTGACACAAAAAGCACCCGAAATCCTTGGTTTCCCAAAAGAGTTCCCCGCGTCGCAGCGTCCTCGGCCCCCCTGACACCCCCCACCGCGGGCAGAGTCCGGACGGCAGCCGACATCCAAAGCCGGGTCCGTGCGGAACAGCGCGCGGGGCGGGATCACTCGTGCCGGATGGCCTCCAGCGCCGAGATCTTGACCGCGCGGTTTGCCGGCATGATGCCGGACACCACCCCGATCGCGGTAGAGAAGAGGAGCCCGAGCAGCGCCAGCCAGACCGGGATCACCGACATCTTGGAGCCGTACATCGGCAGCATCATCACCACTGTCTGAAGCATCGGGCCGAAGTAGTTGAGCGCAAAGGAGAGCAGATAGCTCACCGCGATGCCGATCAGGCCGCCGACAAAGCCGATCATCCCCGCCTCGAGTAGGAACATCTCCCGGATCTTGCTCAGCTTGCAGCCCAGCACCTTCATCACGCCGATCTCACGGGTGCGCTCGTAGATCGCCATCGTCATCGTGTTTGCGATCGAGAGGGCCGCGACGAAGAGGGAGACCGCGCCCAGACCGCCGAGGATCAACTGGATCATCTGGGACTGCTCCTGCATATTCTTCCGCTCGCTGCTCATCGAATAGGTCTCATAGCCGTACTCCTTGATCGCCGCTTCAACTGCCTCGACATTGTCCACGTCATCGACCTTGACATAGAGCTCGCTGTACCCCTGCTTGCCGTAGTTCGCATCCTTGATGCCGTTGGCCCGCATATACTCTTTTTCCAGCTTCTTGACCAGATCGAGATCCATTAGGACACCCTGCGAGGTGATATATCCCTTCTTGTAGTCCTCCAGCATCACCCCGACGACCTGCAGCTCATAGCTCAGCTGGTCGCTGTTCTCGTCGCTCTTGACCGTTTTAAAGGTGATCTTGTCCGACTCGATGTCCACAAACGGGTCCAGCGGATTGCCCATCGCGTCGGTCTGGCCCTGCCAGCGGTAAGCGCTGTCCCCCCGCTTCTTGGTGTCGGTGAAGCTGTACCCGGTGTACTGGCCCAGCAGCACTGGCAGCTTCTTGGAGGAGGAGGGCGGCAGGGCGGAAACCTCGTCGAGATACTTTCCGCTGACCAGCTCATACTCCAGCTCCCGCGCGGCCTGCGGGTAGATGCCGATAATCTCGGGATAGGCCTGATACCGGTCGTTCTTGCCGGCAAATAGCTGGCCGTTGAGATACTGCGGGCGGTAGAGCGGGGTCGCGACCTTGACGTGCTCCAGCGCGTCGAGGGTCTTTACCATCTCGTCGTCCAGCTTGGGCACCTCGGTGTTGCCGCTCCAGTTGTACACCTGTATCTGGGTCAGATCCCCCCACTGGGAGATCATCTCCTCAAAGCCGACGTTCATCGCAATGCCCAGCGATACCATGACCACGATCGAGCAGGTGCCCACCACCACCCCGATGATGGTCAGGGCGGTGCGCCCCTTGCGGCGGCGCAGGTTTTCAAAGCTGAGCGAGAGAAGATCAGATATCCTCATCTTCATCCTCCAGAAGCTGCTTTTTCGCCTTTCTCTTCTTGACCAGCACGACCGCCGCAACCGCCGCGCCGACCACCGCCGCCGCGATCAGCAGCCAGCCCCACCAGGGCATCCCGCCCTGCGGCTCCCCCATCGTGGGATCCATCGAGGGATCCATCACGCCGGGGTCGGGCATCTCCATCTCCATGACCTCAACCGAAAATGCCTTTTCGATCTTCTTCTCGGCGCCCTTGTCGTCCTCATAGGTCAGGATGATCTTGCCGTTGATGGTGCCTGCCGCCGATGCGGTGATGCTGAAGTCGGCGCTGCCCTCGGTGCCGGGGGCGACATGGCCGAGATACTGGTTCTGGCCGGGGTTGTCCATCCCCTCCCCCTCGATCTCGGCCGAGAGGTTGTAGACGGTGCCCTTGCCCTTGTTGACATAGGTGAGGGAGACCGAGCCGCTCTCCCCGACATACATCGGGCTGTACGCCTCGATATTGGTCGCCTCAAACCGATCGGGCTGGGTGACCGGGACGGTGACCTGCAGGCTGTTGTTCACCGCGCTGCCGTCCGCCGCGACGCCCGAGACGTTGATGGTGATGTTGTAGCTGCCCGGGTCGGTCGTGGCCGCCGCCTGCAGCTTGAAGGTGACGCTGGCGGTGCTCTCCGCGCCCATCTTGCCGATGTAGTAGTTGTTGTTGCCCGAGACGACGCTGATCTTCTCCGGCAGCTGCAGCGACACCTGCACCATATCCACCGCGCTGGTGCCGGCGGTGGCCAGCAGCTCGGCGGTGAGGTCAAACTGCGCTCCTGCCTGCACCTCGCCGCTGCCGTAGCTGGCGCTCTTGACCACCAGCGCGCTGGACTTGCCGCCCTCGGCGGTCGAGCCGACGCACTGGCTGATGCCGACCGAGAGGTTGGCCATCGCGTGCTTGAGGTCGTTGTAGGCCAGATCAAAGGAGAGCTTGTTGTCCCCGCCCAGATAGGTGATGTCGTTGAAGATGATCGCAAAGGAGACCCCGTCCTTGTCGAATTCCGGGGTGGTGCACTTGATATCCCCGAGACTGGGGCTGGCAAACGAGCCGGTGGAGGTGATCTTGGCGTTGGCGATGTTGCCGCCATGCTGACTTAGCTCTGCTTGATCCTTGTTATTAATATTAAACGCGGTGTCCCGAATCGCCACGACGATGGTGCACTTCTGCCCCTCGCTGATCCGCTGCAGCTCATTGCCCGCGGCGTCCTGCACCGTGTAGGCGGTGATGACCGGCGCACTGGAGGGCGCTGGGGTCGCCTCCGGCGTGGGAGCCGGGGTGTTGGGGGTGGAGCTCGAGGTCGAGGTCGAACTGCCGCCCGTCGACTCGCTGTTGGCCGCCCCCGCCGGCAGCGCCAGCAGCCCCGCCATCAAAACGAGGGAGAGCGCACCGCAGAGGACCTTTGTCCGGATTTTCTTGGGGTTATTCATCGCTGATCTTCTCCTTTGCCTTTTCTTTCCGCTGCTCCTCGGCGGTCAGGGCCGCCGCGGTCTTGCCCGCTGCAGCCTTGGCCGCGCGGATTGTTGTCCTGATCTGGTCAAGAGTTGCCCGCTCGTCGGGTCTCTCCCGCGCGCCGCCCTCCGGTGGGGTGGGCCGCTGCGCAGGGGCGGCGCCCGCCGTCTCCTCCGGCTTTGCCGCGCCCTGCTCGGTCGGACTCGCCGTCTTTCGATCCGCCGGCGCGGCATCCTCCGGGGCCGGTGCGTCCTTTCCCTGTTCGGGCGGTGTCTGCTGCGGCTCGTCCCAGCTGTGGTCGTTGAGGTCCTCATCCCCGCCCTCCGGCGCGACGTAGGCCGTCTGGGGGTGCTCGATCCGCTCATCCCGCAGCACCTTGCCGTCCCGCAGGGTGATGATCCGGTCGGCACAGGCGGCGAGGTCCCGCTCATGGGTGACCATCACAAAGGTGATCTTGTACTCCCGGATCAGCTCCAAGATCGCGTTCATCACCTGCACGGTGGTGTGGGAGTCGAGGTTGCCGGTCGGCTCGTCGGCAAAGATGACCGCCGGCTTGCCGACAAAGGCGCGGGCGATGCCCACCCGCTGCTGCTGGCCGCCCGACATCTCGGTCGGCTTGTGGCCGGCCCGCTTGCCGAGGCCCATCTTCTTGAGCTGCTCTTTTGCCAGCTTCTCCCGCTTTTTCTTGGGCACCCCTTTGAACATCAGCGGCAGCGCGACATTCTCCACCGCGGTCAGGGTCGGCAGTAGGTTGTAGGACTGAAAGACAAAGCCCAGCTTTTTCTGCCGGAAAAGCGCCAGCTGGTTCTCATCCATCGCCGAGATATTCTTCCCGTCGATGGTCACCGTCCCGCGGGTGGGCTTTTCCAGCCCGGCCAGCTGGTTGAGCAGGGTGGACTTGCCGCTGCCCGACGCGCCGACGATACAGCAGAACTCCCCCTTTGCCAGCTCGAGGCTGACGTCGTCCAGCGCACGGACCTTTTCCTTGCCGGTGCGGTAGACCTTGCGCAGATGCTCCACCCGGATCATCGGCCGGGTTTCCTTTGCGGACGCCTGCGGCTTTTTCTTGATCGTTTCGTTTTGCATTTCCATGACATCCTACCCATCGCGCCACACGGCAAGGGCCGCCCGTGGGCAAAAAATTTGTCTGATTCATTTTAAGTAACGCCCCTCGGTTGCGAAACCTTACAGTTCCTGTTAAAATAAGACCATGAAATTAAAAGAGATGATCGTCCTTTCGCTCGCGGTGCTGTTTTTGATCGACAGCATCCTGCTGACCTTCCGCGCAAACGTCACCCTCGGACTCTTTCTGGTCTGGGGGCTCACCGGTGCGCTGTTTTGCTACTTTTTCTTTCACCGGCAGATCGACGCCTTCTGCTCCCATGGGATCGGCGCGGTGCTGCGGGTGCTCTTCCTGTGCGGCTTTGCCTTTTTTGTCGCCCTCGTCGCGCTGATGGAGCTGTATCCCCTTCGCTGCGCCCCCACCGGGGAGGAGCGGGTGGTGATCGTCCTCGGGGCCGGGCTGCGGGGGGAGACGCCGTCGGACACCCTGCGCCGCCGGCTGGACGCCGCGCTCGGCTACTACCGCGATCACCCGGGCTGCCTGCTGGTGCTCAGCGGCGGGCAGGGACCGGATGAGGCGATCCCGGAGGCGGAGGCGATGGCCCGCTATCTGATCGAGGCCGGCGTCCCAGAGGAGGATCTGCTGCTGGAGAGCCGCTCCACCTCGACGCGGGAAAACTTTGACTTCTCGCTGGAACTGCTGCGCCGGCGCGGACTTTCCGCCGACACCCCGATTCTCTTTGTGACCAACCGCTTTCACTGCTACCGCGCGGCGGGGTATGCCGCGCGGGCGGGCTTCACCCGCGTGCGGGCCATCACCGCGGCCACCAGCCCCATCGTGCTGCCCTCCTCGCTGATGCGGGAGGCGCTGGGGATCTGCGCCTACTGGGCCAGCAGCTGAACCACAAATCGTTTGCAGTATCGGGACCGCCCGCGGGCCGTCCCGCTTAGGAGGGAATTTATCCATGAGAAAAGAAGCGCTTGTCATCGGAATCGCCGGCGGCTCCGGCTCCGGTAAGACCACCTTTGCCAACCGGATCATCCAGTATTTCGGCGGGGATGTCGCGACCCTGAACCACGATTACTACTACAAGCCCTTTGCCGATCTGCCGCTGGAGGAGCGCAAGAAGCAGAACTTTGACCACCCGAACGCCTTCGACACCGACCTGATGGTGGAGCACCTGACCCGGCTGCGGCGGGGGGAGGACATCGACCGGCCGGTCTACTCCTACACCGAGTTCACCCGCCTGCCCGAGACGGTGCGGGTGACGGCCGCCCCGGTGATTGTGGTGGACGGGATCCTGATCTTTGACAGCCCGCGTCTGCGGGAGCTGTTCGACATCAAGGTCTTTGTCGACACCGACAGCGACGTGCGGCTGATCCGCCGGCTGACCCGGGACGTCAAGGAGCGGGGCCGCACGCTGGAGAGCGTGATGCACCAGTACCTGACCACCGTCAAGCCGATGCACGAGGAGTTTGTCGAGCCGAGCAAGCGGTACGCCGACGTGATCGTGCCGGAGGGCGGCTTCAACGCGGTGGCGCTGGACATGGTCATCGACCGCATCCGCGCCGAGATCGCCCGCCGCTGAGCCCAAAAATTGCAGACTGTACCAAAGCGGGGCACCCGGAAAGATCCGGATGCCCCGCTTTTTTTCTTGATTTTTGTTTTGCCGTTCGGTTCTCAGCCGCGCACCGCGCTGCTCTGCCCGCTCTCCTGTCCCTCTTCGCCGTCGGCGGCCGCGAGGACCCCGACACTGAACAGTACACATCCCACCGCGATTGCTGAAAAGATCAAGATCCCGCTCATATTATTCCTGCCTCCTTTGGGCTGTCTTGTGTTTTTCGCTTCTATCACAAAAGACGAAGAAGGCATGACAAATATTACAGCTCTCTTTCAGAATTTATAAATTCTTAAGAAATGGCCTCTCCCGCGGTCAGTTCAGCAGATCCTCGAGCAGCCCGCGGATCCGGCGGCGGCGCTTTTCGGTCTCGATCGCATCGGGCAGAAAGATCCCGTCCACAAGGCGGCCCCAGTCCCCCTCCCGCGCGCCGGCGGGCAGTGAAGCAGCCGGCATCGTCCGGCTCTTTCCCTCCTCCGAGAGCAGTACCGCGATCCCGTCCTCGATCCGGTCGATATTCCAGAGCATTGTTCTCCTATCCCTCCGCATTCTTTTCGGTCGCTACCGTAAAACTCCCGTCCGCCGACGGGCGGATGATGATGCTGCCCTGCAGATCGGTGCGGAAGACCGTCGCCCCGACCGCGGCAAAGTGATCCAGCGCCTCCCGGTTGGGATGGCCGTAGCTGTTGTCCAGCCCGCAGGAGATCACCACCGCCGCGGGGTGAACCGCCTTGAGCAGCCTCTCACTGTTGCTGGTGCTGCTGCCGTGGTGCCCCGCCTGAAAGACATCCGCCCCGAGATTCGGCTCGACGGCGAGCAGCTCCTGCTCCACCGCCTCCTCCCCGTCCCCGGTGAAGAGGCAGGAAAACTTTCCTGCGGTAAACTTGGCGCAGACCGACAGATTGTTGGTGTTGTCGGTCTCGACCCCGGCGAGCAATACCCGCAGCATCCCATCGCCGATCGGGATCTCCTGTCCCCGCGCGGCGGTCAGCACCTCACAGCCGTTCTCCTTCTGTTTTCCGAGCGCCTCGAGGGTCCGCTGAAAGACCGCACTGGTGGGCAGCTCGTCCATCAGCGAAAAATCCGGCAGCAGAAACCGCTCCACCGGGAATGCCTCCAGCACCTCCGGCATCCCGCCGATATGGTCGGCGTGCGGGTGGGTCATCAGCACACAGTCTAACCGGGTAACCCCCGCGTTTTTGAGATAGGCGACCAGCTGGTCGCCGTCCCCGAGATTTCCCGCGTCAATCAGCAGAAAGGAATCCCCCTGACGGATCAGGGTGGCGTCCGCCTGGCCGACGTCGATGAAGTAGATCTCGGTATCCTCCGCCCCCTGCAACCGGGTGCCGGATTCGGATGCGGACTGCCCTGCCGACGGGCTCGAGAACGGAATCTCCGACCCGGGAGAGGGGCTGTCCACAACCCCAAGCCATCCCTCCACCGCCTCCCAGCTGGGCAGGTCCCAGTGGTAGTACTCCCCGGCAGTGAGCAGGCTGCACATCCCAAAGACCAAGACCGCCAGCGCTAGCCCGAGGCGGCCGATCAGCGTCTTTTTCTTTTTCCTGCCGCGCCGTCTGCGCGCCATCTCGCCTCATCCTTTCCCGTCTTGCGCCCCGCAGAGGGCGACGCCTTGCCGCCCCGCCCTCCCGCGGGCGCTCTTTTATTCTTAGCTTCTCTGCCGCCCGCGCCGCGCTGTGCCGGTGCGGGAGACGGGCCCTTCTGCCCGCCCTGCGCACGGCGGGCCGCCGGGTCATAGGGCAGCAGCTTGGGCAGAAGATCCAGCCGGCCGGTCAGCTCGAGCGCGCGGCGGACCTTGGCCCGGTTGCGCGGCTCATAATACTGCAGCAGCGCCCGCTGGAGGGATTTCTCCTCGGGCGATTTTGCGACATAGACCGGCTTGAGGGTGTACGGGTCCAGCCCGGTGTAGAACATACAGGTCGAGACGGTGCCCGGCGTGGGGTAAAAGTCCTGCACCTGTTCCGGCTTCATGTGATGGTCGGCCAGATACTCGGCGAGGATCACCGCATCCTTGAGGGTGCTGCCGGGGTGGCTGCTCATCAGATAGGGCACCAGATACTGTTTTTTGCCCGCCTCCCGCGTCAGCTCATAGAACCGCTTGACAAACCGGTTGAACACCTCGATCCGGGGCTTGCCCATCGCGGCGAGGGTGGCCGGGGCGCAGTGCTCCGGTGCGACCTTGAGCTGGCCGGAAATGTGGTGCTCGACCAATTCCTTGAAGAAGGTCTCATCCTTGTCCAGCATCAGATAGTCGTACCGGATGCCGCTGCGGATAAACACCTTCTTGACCCCCGGCAGCTCGCGCAGCTGCCGCAGGATCGAGACGTATTCCCTGTGATCCACCAGCAGGTGGGGACAGGGGTTCGGCGCGAGGCATTTGCGGTCGGGGCAGACCCCGCGGGTCATCTGCTCGCGGCAGCTGGGCAGCCTGAAATCCGCCGTCGGGCCGCCGACGTCATGGATGTATCCTTTAAAGTGGGGGCTCTGGGTGATCCGGCGCCCCTCCTCCAGAATCGACTCCGCGCTGCGGCTGGTCACCCGCCGGCCCTGATGCAGGGTGATGGCGCAGAAGTTGCACCCGCCAAAGCAGCCCCGGTTCTGGGCGATCGAGAACTCGACCTCCGCGAGGCCGGGCACCCCGCCGACACTGTCATAGCTGGGATGCCATCTGCGGGTAAAGGGCAGCGCGTAGACCCGGTCCAGCTCGGGCCGGTAGAGCGGCCGGCTGGGCGGGTTCTGGACCAGATACCGCCGGCGCTGCTTTTGGACGATGGGCTTGCCGATCAGGTAGTCCTGATTGTCCATCTGGATGCGGCAGGCCTTGGCATAGGCGACCTTGTCCGAGGAGACCTTGGCAAAGCCGGCGCACTCGACATACCCCTGCGGCAGGCCGAACCCGTCGGTCAGGTAGCAGGTGCCGGCGATGTCGGTCATCCCGCTGATCGGCTCCCCCGCAGCGAGGCGGCGGGCGATCTCCGCGGTCTGGTGCTCCCCCATCCCGAAGGTGAGCAGATCGGCGCCCGAGTCCTCGAGGATCGAGGGCATCACGCTGTCCGACCAGTAGTCGTAATGGGCAAACCGGCGCAGCGACGCCCCCAGCCCGCCCAGCACCACCGGCAGATCGGGGCAGACCTGCTTTGCCAAGCGGGAATAGACGATCGCGGCACGGTCGGGACGGCGGCCCGGCTTGCCGCCGGGGGTGTACTCATCCACCTTGCGCCGGATTTTGGCCACCGAGTAGTGGGCCACCATGCTGTCGACATTCCCCGCGCTGATCATAAAGGCGTACCGCGGCGGGCCGAATTCCAAAAAGCTCTCCGGGTGCGAGACATCCGGCTGGGACAGAAAGCCCACCTTGTAGCCCAGACTCTCGAGCAGGCGGGCGATGATGGCGGGGCCAAAGCTGGGGCGGTCGACATAGGCGTCCCCCGACACCAACACAAAGTCGCAGGCCTGCCAGCCCCGCGCGCGCATCTCTTCCCCGGTGATGGGTAAAAACTCGTTCATAGCCCCTCCCTCTGCGCCCTGTCGGCGCGTCCTTTCTCCTCCGGCCGCCCTCCTGCACCGGCGGAGTACCTTCTTCTCTTCGGCCGGCAGCCTTTTTTCCGGTATCGGGTCTTCTGCCGGCCGGAGCAGCCGGCAGCGCCCCTCTTTTTTCCCTTATCCGATGCCTTTTTTCGCATCCGGGACTCCGGGAACGCGCGCCCCGCGCCCCTCGGCCCCCTGCATCCCGCAGATTTCGGATGCCTCATACACCGCACAAGTTCCGGTCCGCAGAATGCCGCGGCACTCCGCCCGCCTTTTCTGCGGCAAAGCCCCCTGCCTTTGTCTCACTGCTGGGGCGGCTCGGCGGTGCCGTTTGTGAACATCTCGATAAACTGCTGGCGGCTGATGAGCACCGCCCGGGGCTTGGAGCCCTCATAGGGGCCGATGACATGCAGCTCCTCCATCGCGTCCATGATCCGGGCAGCGCGGGCATAGCCGAGCTTGAGCTTGCGCTGGAGCAGCGAGGTGGAGGCCATCCCCGCCTCGACCACCGTCTCGATGGCGGACTGCAGCATCGGGTCGGCCTCGGTATCCCCCTCGCCGCCGGCCGCACCGCCGCCCTTGCCGCCGGCCGCGGCGGCGTACTTCTCCATATCCGAGATCATATTCTCGTCATACCGCGCATCCCCCGACTGCTTGACAAAGTCGATGACGGCGCTGATCTCCCCGTCCTTGACGTAGGTGCCCTGAATCCGGATCGGCTTGTTCGCGCCGACCGGCATGAAGAGCATGTCCCCCATGCCCAGCAGCTTCTCCGCGCCGGCGCCGTCGAGGATGGTGCGGCTGTCCACCTGACTCGAGACCGCAAAGGCGATCCGGCTGGGGATGTTGGCCTTGATCAGGCCGGTGATGACATCGACGCTCGGCCGCTGGGTCGCGACGATGAGGTGCATCCCTGCGGCGCGGGCCTTCTGCGCGATGCGGCAGATGTAGTCTTCGACCTCCTTGCCGGCGACCATCATCAGGTCGGCCAGCTCGTCGATGACAATCGCGATGTAGGGCAGATGCTCCAGCTCGCCGTCGGTCGCCGCCAGCCGGTTATAGCTCTTGATGTCCCGCACATTGTTGGCGGCGAACAGCTGGTAGCGGCGCTCCATCTCGGCCACCGCGCTGCCCAGCGCGCCGCTGGCCTTGCGCGGCTCGGTGACCACCGGCATCAGCAGGTGGGGAATGCCGTTGTAGTCCGACAGCTCGACCACCTTGGGGTCGATCAGGATCAGCTTGACATCCTCCGGGCTGCTGCGGTAGATGATGCTGATGATGATCGAGTTGATGCAGACCGATTTGCCGCTGCCGGTCGAGCCGGCGATCAGCAGGTGGGGCATCTTGGTCAGATCCGCCACCTGCACGCTGCCGGCGATGTCCTTGCCCAGCGGGATCAGGATCGGGCTCTTGCTGTTCTTGAACTCGGCCGAGCTGAGGATGCTGTACATATTCACCGTGCTGGCCTTCTTGTTGGGCACCTCGATGCCGACCGCGGCCTTGCCGGGGATCGGCGCCTCGATCCGCACCCCCGCCGCGGCGAGGTTCAGCGCGATGTCGTCCGCGAGGTTGGTGATCCGGCTGATCTTGACCCCCGCCGCCGGCTGCAGCTCATACCGGGTCACCGACGGGCCGCGGCTGATGTCCATCAGCCGGGTCTGGACCCCAAAGCTCGCCAACGTGTTGACCAGCAGATCCGCGTTGCGGCGCACCTCCTCCTCGCTCGCCCCGTTGTCGCCGGGGTTGCCACGCTCAAAGAGGGAGAGCGGCGGATGGGTATAAGCGTTCTGCCCCGGCGTGCCGGGCGCAAGGGAGAGCTGTCCCTGCAGCTCCCCCGCCGCGGTACCGGCTGCGGCTGCACCGCCGGCCGCGGTGGGCTGCTGCGCTGCGGCGGCGTCGGTCTGGGCCGGTTCGGCGTGCGGGGCCGCGGCGCGGCGGATCAGCTTTTCCACCTCCGAGAGGTCGGGCGCAGGCTGGGTCTCCTGCTGCGGCGCGGACGGCTGCGGCTCGGACGGCTGCGCCGGCGTCTTCTTTGCGCCGGTCCCTGCAAAGCCGAGCAGCCCCTCCCCGACCGTGCTGCCGCTCTCCCCTGCCTTCGGGGCGTCAAAGGGCGCGCTCAGGTCGATGCCGGCCGGGGGCGGCGCGGAGCCGTAGTCCCGCGGTCCCGGTGCGTTGTCGAGCGGGATGTCGATGCTGCCGCGGGTGTCCAGTGGGATATCGATGCTCCCCTGACGCGGTGCGCGGGCACGGGCGGCCTGCTCGGCCTCCAGCTCGGCGATGGCCTCCTCCCGCTCCCGCTGGCGGCGCTCCTCCCGCGCGGCGCGGGCGGCGGCTGCGTTGCGCTCATACTCGGCAAACCGGTCCTTCGCGCCGCCGGCCTTCTCCCGGAACAGCCGGTAGAGGTCCACCGGGGTGGTATTGGTGAGCAGCATGAAGAAGATCGCCACCATCACCACGATGATGACATTCGCCGCCGGACGGCCGCAGAGGGAGAGCAGCGGCCAGCCGATCAGCGCCGAGAGCAGGCCGCCGCCCCGCAGGCCGCGCCCGGCGTCCCCCAGCGAGAGGAAGGTCTCAAAGAAGCTGCCGCTCGACAGGTCCAGCCGGGAGAAGATCAGCGCCAGCGCGCAGCACATGCACAGCAGCAGCCCGCCCTGCCAGATCTTTGCCTTTGCCGGGCGGCCGGCCGCGATCAAAAAGGCCAGATAGAGCGCCACCGGCGCAACCGCATAGGTGATGACCCCAAACAGGCTGAACAGCCAACCGGACACGGCGTTCCAGACCGGCGCCCCCTTGAGGAAGGTGAGCGCCAGCAGCACCAACCCCAGCCCGAAGAGCAGGATGCTCCAGGCGCGATTGACCTCCGGCTGCTGTTTTTTCTTCTGCGCCGCCTTGGACGGGCGGCCCCGCTTTGGCGCGGGCGAACTCTTTTGACTTCTTGCTGCCATGCTCTTTTATCTCCTGTGCCGCCCTGCAGGGGGCGGCGATGCTTTGAAATTCCTTTTTCCTGTTTTTTATCGGTTCCTCTTCTGCATCCTGCTCAGAACAGCCGCCCGACCAGCGCGACGATGTTCTCCCCCCACAGATGCTCGAGGATGCCGGCGACCAGCACCACCGTGCCCAGCGCCGCGGTGTAGTAGGAGAAGAGGATGAACCGGTCGCTCGCGACGAGGTACTGGATCAGCCGGATGCAGAAGTAGCCGACCACCGCCGCGGTGAGCATCCCCACCAACACCGGCAGCAGTTCGATCTCAAGACCGGAGGCAAACGCGTCCTTCGCCTCCAGCAGGCTGGCCCCGAGGATGGCGGGGATGCCGAGGATAAAGCTGAACTTGACGCAGTATTCCCGGGAAAAGCCCAGCAGCAGACCGCTGGAGATGGTCGAGCCGGAGCGGGAGATGCCGGGCATGATCGCGGTGCCCTGAAACACCCCGATGATCAGCGCATCCCGCACCCGCATCTCCCCCGCGGTCTTTTTGCCCTTGACGCATTTCGAGGCGAAGAAGAGCAGCGCCGCCGTCCAGAGAAAGCACAGCCCCTCGATGACGATGTCATCGTCCTCGGTGATGGCGGTGACCCAATCCTTGATTAGCAGAAAACCGAGCAGCGGCAGACAGGCGACGACAAACATGAAGATCATCCGCCGGTTCTCGTCCCGCGTTTTAAAGGTAAAGCGCCCGTGCAGCAGATCTCCGACCATTCCAAAGAAGGCGCAGATCAGTTCCCAGATCTCCTTGTGGTAGGCGATGATGACCGCCAAAAGGGTGCCCAGATGCAGCATCAGATTGAAGAAGAGCGCCCCCTCCCCCGAATTGCCGGTCAGGTGCTGGTAAAGGGTGAGATGCCCGTCGCTCGAGATGGGCAAAAACTCGGTCGCCCCCTGAATAATCCCCTGAAGAAAACCGTCCAAAATCGACATTGCTCTGCCTCCTGCAGTTGCTGTTTTCGCTGCCCGGCGCACAGTGGGCACACCGGGACATCTTATTTTACCACCAAAAACGACGAATGTAAAACAGAAATCGGTCGAGCGGCTCACCACCTGACCGCGCCGCCGGCGCGCGGCGGTCAGCCGCTCCATGACGGGTGAAGAGCGGCGTGCTCTGTCCTCCACTGCGCCGGGGCGGCCCTTCCGCCGCTGCTTTTCTTCCCCCCTTTGTCCCCCTTGCGCCGCCCCTCTGCGCCGCTGTGTGATCTGCCCCGCAGCGGATGCCGGCGGTCTTTCCGCCGCGCCTCTTTGTTTTCTTATCGCACCGCCCGCCGGCGCGCGATGCGATAAGACAACATCCCCCTCAAAGCAGACACCCGTCCCAAAATCAATCCCGGGGCGGCTCGGGCGGCCCGCTCTTTGATCCGCGGCGGGAGAAAAGGCGGCCGCACCCCGCGGATTTTTGCGCCCACATCCGCTGTTTTCCGCCCCCTTACGACCCTATGCCCGGCAGGGAGAAAAAAGAAGTGCTCCCCGCTCCCCGCTCAGCGCCCGCAGAGGGCCGGGTACCGGGCAAAATGTGCAAGCGGCGGCCGGACTGCACAGAACCGCGGCTGCAGAGAGCGCAAAGCGGGCCGCTTTTTGTCGCGCCCTTCCTGCGCGCCGCCGGCGCGCAATGCCGCGCTTTTGTTCTCTTGCCGTCCTGCCGGGGCGCGGCGTCCCTTTGTTTTCTTACCGCACCGCCCCCTTGTGCGGCTTGCCGCAAGAAAACAGCCGCCCGGATCCCTCTTCGGCCCGCTCACGGGGCAAAAAGCCGCCTGCGCCCGGGATCGGATTCCGGTTCCGATTCGCTCCGGCCCCGACAGGGATCAAGGCCGCCGCGGGGCAGCAAAAAGCGGCGGGCGGGATCTCTCCCGGTCCGCCGCATCTTATGGGGCAGCGCGCCGATCACGCCGCCCGTTATTTCTTTGCCGGCTTTTTGCCCCGTCCGGCAGGCCGGCTCTGCCCCCTGCGGCGCTGTTTTTCCCCCGCGCCGCCGTCCGTTTTGGCCCGCTCCCGCTCGATCTCCCGGTAGAGCCAGCGCAGCGCGCTGTCCAGCGAGCCCAGCTCGTCGATCAGCCCCTCCTCTACCGCCATCTCCCCGTCCAGCACCGAGCCGACATCCATCACCATCTCGCCGGTGTTCATCATCAGCTCGGTGAACCGCTCGGGCGAGATTCTCGAGTGTCCCGCGACAAAGCCGGTGATCCGCTGCTGCATCCGCTCAAAATAGCTCATCGTCTGGGGCACCCCGACCACCATCCCGGAGTGGCGCACCGGGTGGACGGTCATCGTCGCGGTCGGCACGATGAAGCTGCGCCGCGCCGACACCGCCAGCGGGATGCCGATCGAGTGACCGCCTCCCAGCACCAGCGAGGCGGTGGGCTTTGAGACACCGGCGATCAGCTCGGCAATCGCAAGCCCCGCCTCCACATCCCCACCCACCGTGTTGAGCAGGATCAAAAGCCCCTCGATCTCGGGGTCCTCCTGCACCGATACCAGCTGGGGGATCACATGCTCGTAGCGGGTCGCCTTCTGGGAGGGCGAGGCCGCCACATGGCCCTCAATCTGCCCGATCACCGTCAGGCAGTGGATCGCGTGCCGCCCCTTGGTGCGGGGTACCGATCCGGTCTCGAGGATATACTCCTTTTCCAGCCGGTCCCGCTCGGTCTGCTCCTCCTCCTCTTCCTGTTTTTCCTGCCGCGCGGCCGGCTGCATTCCCTGCCGCGCGGCGTCCATCGCGTTTTTCCAGTCCTTCTGCTGCATCATTCTGCACCGCCTTTCCTCCGTTTATTTTCCGACCGCAGAGGGGGAAATATACGCCCTGCGCCACTGTGTTAAAACATTGACAACTGCCTGCAAAGCGGATAGTATAAAGAAGTAGCGCAGAGGGGCCGATGCCGGAACTGCCGGCAAATGCCCCCTGCAGAAAGTAGAGGGAGTTAGGATGGGAAAGAGTATCGCACAAAAAATCATTGCCGCCCACCTTGTGGACGGCACCCTTTCGCCCGGCGGCGAGGTGGGGCTGCGGATCGACCAGACCCTGACACAGGACGCCACCGGCACAATGGCCTATCTCGAGTTTGAGGCGATGGGCATCCCCCGGGTGCGCACCGAGCTGTCGGTGGCCTATGTCGACCACAACACCCTGCAAAACGGCTTTGAGAACGCCGACGACCACATCTACCTGCGCTCGATCGCAAAGCGGATCGGCGCGCGGTATTCCCGGCCGGGCAACGGCATCTGCCATCAGGTCCATCTGGAGCGGTTTGCCGTGCCGGGCAAGACCCTGATCGGCAGCGACAGCCACACCCCCACCGCCGGCGGCATCGGCTGTCTGGCCATCGGCGCGGGCGGTCTTGACGTCGCGGTCGCGATGGGCGGCGGCGCCTATTACATCCCCAGCCCCGAGATCATCCGGGTCGAGCTGACCGGCCATCTGCAGCCCTATGTCAGCGCCAAGGACGTCATTCTGGAGCTGCTGCGGATCCTCTCGGTCAAGGGCGGCGTGGGCAAGATCGTCGAGTACGGCGGCGAGGGTGTCGCCACCCTCTCGGTGCCCGAGCGCGCCACCATCACCAACATGGGCGCCGAGCTGGGCGCCACCACCAGCATCTTCCCCTCCGACGAGGTCACCCGCGCCTTTTTGCGCGCGCAGGGCCGCGAGGAGGACTGGATCCCGCTGGACGCCGACCCCGACGCGGAATACTGCCGGGTGATCCGGATCGACCTGTCGTCGCTGCGGCCGCTGGCCGCCTGCCCCCACAGCCCGGACAACGTGCGGCCGGTCTCCTCGCTGGGGATGATCAAGGTCGATCAGGTCTGCATCGGCAGCTGCACCAACTCTAGCCTCGCCGACCTGATGACCGTCGCCGCGATGCTGCGGGGCAAGACGGTCGCGCCGGACGTCGAGCTGTCGATCAGCCCGGGCTCCAAGCAGGTGCTGACCATGCTGGCCCAGAACGGCGCGCTGGCCGACCTGATCGCCGCCGGCGCCCGGATTCTGGAATCCGCCTGCGGCCCCTGCATCGGGATGGGCTTCTCCCCCAACAGCAAGGGGGTCTCGCTGCGCACCTTCAACCGCAACTTTGAGGGCCGCAGCGGCACGCAGGACGCCAGCGTCTATCTGGTCAGCCCCGAGACGGCGGCGGCCAGTGCGCTGTCGGGCTACTTCACCGACCCCACCACCCTGCCCCCGATTGAAAAGCCCCAGCTGCCCGAAAAGTACCTGATCTGGGACAACATGATCTCGATGCCGGCAAGCGAGGAGGACTACCAGCAGGTGGAGGTTCTGCGCGGGCCGAACATCAAGCCGCTGCCCAAGGCGATGGTCCCGCAGGACAGCATGGAGCTGCCGGTGCTGCTCAAGGTCGGGGACAACATCACCACCGACCACATTATGCCCGCCGGCGCCAAGGTGCTGCCCTTCCGCAGCAACATCCCCAAGATCGCGAATTTCTGCTTTGAGAAGTGCGATCCCACCTTCCACGACCGCGCGCTCGCGGCCGGCGGCGGCGTCATCGTCGGCGGCTCGAACTACGGTCAGGGCTCCAGCCGGGAGCACGCCGCGCTGGTGCCGCTGTATCTGGGCATCCGCGCGGTGATCGCAGTCAGCTTTGCCCGGATCCACAAGGCCAATCTGGTCAACGCCGGCATCCTGCCGCTGGAGTTCGCCGACCCGGCGGACTTTACCCGGATCGAGCAGGGGGACAAGATCCTGCTCGAGGGGGTGCGTGAGGGCATCCGCAAGGGGCAGATCCAGCTGCGCAACCTCACCCGGAACGAGAGCTATCCGCTGGTCTGCGCGCTCTCCGCGCGCCAGTGCGACATCATCGCCGCCGGCGGCCTGCTGAACTACACCAAGGCAAAGGCCGAGGCCTGACCCCAAAAAACAGCCCGATTTTCCCAAGGGAAAGGATGAGAGAATATGGATTTCAACGCTGCTGTCGAGCAGTTTAAAAAGGTTCTCCAGAGCCAGCAGGAGCGCGCCGCCGCGATGCGGGCGCAGGGCGGCTTTGTCGATTACGCCTCGCTGCCCAAGATCGTCATCGGCATCTGCGGCGGTGACGGCATCGGCCCGGTCATCACCCACGAGGCCGAGCGGGTGCTGCGCTTCCTGCTCAAGGAGGAGGTCGAGGCCGGCCGGATCGAGTTCCTCGAGATCGACGGTCTGACCATCGAGAACCGCGCCGCCTGCGGCAAGGCGATCCCGGACGACGTGATGGAGCAGCTGCGCAGCTGCAACGTCATCCTCAAGGGACCCACCACCACCCCCCGCGCCGGGGACGGGATGCCCAACATCGAGAGCGCCAACGTCGCGATGCGCAAGGCGCTGGACCTGTTTGCCAATGTGCGGCCGGTCAAGATTCCGGATGAGGGGATCGACTGGACCTTCTTCCGGGAGAACACCGAGGGCGGCTACGCGCTGGGCAGTCAGGGGCTGGAGATGGACGACGGGGTCGCGTTCGACTTCACCGTCACCACCACTGAGGGCACCCAGCGGCTGGCCGAGCTGGCCTACGACTACGCCCGCAAAAACGGCAAAAAGCGGGTCTCGATCATCACCAAGGCGAATGTCATCAAGACGACCGACGGCAAGTTCCTCAAGCTGTGCCAGGAGGTCGGCAAGAACTACCCCGAAATCGAGACCGACGACTGGTACATCGACATCCTCACCGCGAAGCTGATCGACAAGAAGCGGCGCGGGGATTTCGAGGTCCTGATCCTGCCCAACCTCTACGGCGATATCGTCACCGATGAGGCCGCCGAGATGCAGGGCGGCGTCGGCACTGCCGGCAGCGCCAACATCGGCAAGCAGTACGCGATGTTCGAGGCGATCCACGGCTCGGCTCCCCGGATGGTCGCCGAGGGCCGGGACAAGTACGCCGACCCCTGCAGCATGCTGCGGGCGACGGTGATGCTGCTCTCCCACATCGGCCGTCAGAAGCAGGCCGACGCGCTGGAGCGCGCGCTGGATAAGTGCATGTATACCGAGAAGAAACTGACCATCACCGGCCGGGATACCGGCTGCACCTGCGAGGAATTCGGCAACTATGTGATGGATACGGTGCGGGAGATGGGGTGATCTGTCCCGCGCCGGCAAACTATGCGAATGTAAGGTGACAAACAGAATGTCAATGCAAAGCAAGCCTTCGATGCCGGTCATCAAGCGTCTGCCGCGGTACTACCGCTATCTGGGCGAGATGGAGAACGAGGGGGTCGTCAAGGTCTCCTCCTCCGAGCTGGCCCGGATGATGGGTACCACCGCGTCACAGGTGCGCCAAGACTTCAACTGCTTTGGCGGGTTTGGCCAGCAGGGCATCGGCTACAATGTCAAGCTGCTGCGGGAGGAGCTGGGCAAGCTGATCTTCTCCCGTGAGCCCATTCCCACAATCCTGATCGGCGCGGGCAATCTGGGCCATGCGATGGCCAACTTTCTCAAGAAGGATGCACAGGGGTTTGAGCTGCTGGCCGCCTTTGAC
This sequence comes from uncultured Pygmaiobacter sp., assembly GCA_944388335.1. Taxonomy (GTDB): domain Bacteria; phylum Bacillota; class Clostridia; order Oscillospirales; family Ruminococcaceae; genus Pygmaiobacter. Next base: position 14,946 of record CALXIJ010000050.1, on the reverse strand, counting down.
GTCAAGCCGGAGATGGTCGGGCTGACCCTGTGCGACGTGCCGATCCTCGACACACAGGCGCTGGCCGATTTCTGCGCCGAGCACCATCCCAAGGTGGCGGTGATCTGTGTCCCGCGGGAGGCCGCGATGCAGGCCGCGCAGCAGCTGATCGATCTCGGGATCCGGGGCTTTTGGAATTTCAGCCATTATGATTTTTCCATCGAATATCCCGATATTCTTGTGGAAAACGTCCATCTCGGGGACAGCCTTGCAACCCTGAGCTATGCGGTCAACAACGACCTGTAATTCGCCGTTTTTCTCTGCGGCGGCCCCGGCCCCTGCCGGGGCCGCCCTTTTTTCTGGAAAGAAAGTAGGATAAGGAGACAATAGCCATGGCAAAGCTGTTTTTCAAATACGGCGCAATGAACAGCGGCAAATCCACCGCCCTGATGCAGGCCGCCCACAACTATGAGGAGCGCGGGATGCGGGTGCTGGTGGCAAAACCGATGCTGGACACCAAGGGCAGCGACCGGGTGGTCAGCCGGCTGGGCGTCAGCCGTCCGGTCGATCTGCTGGTCGGCCCGCAGGACGACCTGCTGGGCGCGCTGCGAGAGGATATCGCGAAAAACGGGCCGCTGGCCTGTCTGCTGGTGGACGAGGCGCAGTTTTTGCCCGAAGCGCAGGTGGATATGCTTTTGCAGATCGCGGTGGAGCTGGACGTGCCGGTGCTCGCCTACGGGCTGCGGTGCGACTTTGCCGCGCAGGGCTTCCCCGGCAGCCGGCGCCTGCTGGAGCTGGCCCACAACATCGAGGAGATGAAAACCATCTGCCGCTGCGGGCGCAAGGCGATCTTCAACGCCCGCCGGGTGGAGGGACAGTTCGTCTTTGAGGGGGATCAGATCGTCATCGACGGCAGCCAAAAGACCGAGTATGTCCCGCTGTGCGCAAACTGCTATTTCGCCGAGCGGAAGGCCGCATCCCGTCGCTGATCCGCCCACCCGCCGCGCCTCCTCTCTTCCCCATTTTGTGATTTTTTTGCGTTTTGGGGATAATTTTGTCCGACAGCGTGTTGTCCCTTCTTCCCCGTTTTGGTATAATGGAGAAAATTTTCGCGCGGCGGCTGTTTTTCCCAGCGGGCCGTGCCGCAGATCCCCGCCTCATGGGGGCTTTGCAATACGGCCGGCTCGCGGGTGGGCCGGTGGGAAGGATGAGATTTTTCATGCCCAGAGAAAAGACCGACCGGCGGGTGCAGCTGACCTATGGGCTGCTCCGCCGCGCTTTTATGACCCTGCTCTCCGAAAAGCCGCTGCAGGAGATCTCGGTCAAAGAGCTGTGCGACCTCGCCGGGGTCAACCGCAGCACCTTTTACGCCCACTACACCGATCTCGAGGAGCTGCTGCACCGGATTGAGGACGAGATGTATGAGGAGTTCTGCGGCGCGCTGGACACCCTCTACCAGCCGAGCGAGGGAGGCCTCGAGCCGGCCGTCGTCACGGCGGGGGTGTTCCAGTGCCTCAAGGACAACTCCGATCTCTGCGTCGTCACCCTCGGCCCGCACGGGGACAAGGCGTTTGCGCTGCGGCTGCTCCAGCGGGGCCGGGAGTACTGCTTTCAGAACTATGCCCGGTATTTCAAGGGCGCAACCCGCCAGCAGGTGGATTACTGCTACGCCTTTGTCAGCTCGGGCTGCATCGGGATGCTGGGCCGCTGGCTGGAGGACGGGATGCAGATGCCGCCCGCTGAGCTGGCCCGGATGGCTGAGGGGATCATCCAGTACGGCTACGGCTACCTGATCCGGGGCGAGGAAGAGCTGACCGCTCCGGCGGGGGATGCCGCTCCCGCCGGCGAAAAAAACTTAAAACTTTAGCAGGACGACCCGCCGCCGCGGCCGCCGGACCTCTTTTTTTGAAAGCGCAGGACCCTGCGCGGAGGGCAGCCGGAAGGGGCGGCAATTCGCCCTTTTTCACACCGAAACGAACCGATCAAACGGAAAAGAAAACGGAGGGATTGAGATGGCTTTCACACTGCCGATGTATCAGGAGCCGGATTTCACACAGCCCTTTTTGAAGGATGCGCCCGACGCTGCGCGGGCGACGGTGACGAGGGACGGGGTCGCGCCGGAGGGGTACCACTCGACCAGCATGTACCCGGAATATTTCAAGGTGGACGGCCGCTGGCTGCTGGCGGAGGAGAGCCGGATGGACTGCACTGCCGTGCTGCGGGCGGGCCGGGTCGAGATCGTTGAGTTCCGCAACCTCAAGGCGGGGGACGAGGTCTTTCTCGGCCGCAGCGAGGACGGCAGCGAGGGGATCTACCTCTGGCCGGACGGCTTTGAGGAGACGGCGGGTGGCGCGCAGGACGCGTTCGCCTTCCGGCAGGGGCGCAACCGGGAGACCGGCTACTCCCGGGACTACAACGAGCTGGTCGAGCTGCTGCGGTATGAGCACGACCACGGCAACATCCTGTGGGTGATGGGCCCCGCCTGTGCCTTTGACGCGGGGGCGCGCAGCGCCTTTGCGGCGCTGGTGCGCAGCGGCTATGTCGACGGCCTGATGGCGGGCAACGCCCTCGCCACCCACGACATGGAGGCCAGCTATCTTGGCACCGCGCTGGGCAGCGACATCTACACCCAGATTCCCCGGGAAAACGGCCACTACAACCATCTGGATACCATCAACCGGGTGCGGGAGCTGGGCTCGATCGAGGCCTTTGTCAACGCCGGAGAGGTCACCGGCGGCATCATCTATGAGTGTGTCAAGGGCAAGATCCCCTTTGTTCTGGCCGGCTCGATCCGGGATGACGGCCCGCTGCCCGAGGTGATCGGCAACGTCTATGAGGCGCAGAACGCGATGCGCGCGCTGGTGCGCAAGGCGACCACCGTCATCTGCATGGCCACCACCCCGCACACCATCGCGACCGGCAATATGCCCCCCAGCTACCGGATGGTGGACGGGCGGATCCGCCCGCTCTACTTCTACTCCATCGACATCTCGGAGTTTGCGGTGGGCAAATTGCAGGACCGCGGCAGCCTGTCGGTGCGCACCATTGTGACCAATGTGCAGGACTTCATCGGCAAGCTCGCCCGGGAGCTGGGCGCGCAGTGACCGGGAGACGGGCTGTTTGAAACGGCCCGCAGCACAAAACAGCGCAAAAAAGAAAAGGGGGAGGGCGCCGGCCAGCGAAAACTGACCGGCGCCCTCCCTTTCTTTTTTTATTCTTTCCCGATCTGCCGCAGAAATCCTGCCGCAATCGGCCGCTTTGTCACTGCGCCTGATAGAAGAGCTGGGCCAAGGGGGAATCCTTGGAGAGCAGCAGGGTGTTGCCGCCGCCCGAAAGGCTCGCCTTCGCCGCGTCCAGCGCCCGCACAAAGCTGTAAAACTCCGCTTTGGCCGGGTCGGAATAGGCGTCCGAGAGGATGTTCATGTACTCCGCCTCCCCCTCGGCAATCAGGACTTCGGCCTGAGCCTGCGCCTCGCTGAGCATGACCTGCACCTCGCGGTCGGTCTCGCTGCGTATCTTCTGGGCCTCGCTCTCCCCCTGTGCGGTGTAGCTCGCGGCGATGTTGTTGCGCTCCGAGATCATCCGCTGGTAGACCGCTTCCTTGTTGTCGTCCGGCAGGTCGAGATGTTTGGTCTCGACCGCGATCAGCTGGATGCCGTACTGGTCGAGGGTGTCGCCCACCCCGTCCCGGATGTCCGCGGCCAGCTCCCCGTCCCGCCCGCTGATGACATCGGTCTGGGTGCGGGAGCTGATGATGTTCTTCATGCTGTTGTAGACGATGGTGGACAGCCGGCTCTCGGCGTTCGAGACGCTGCCGTTCAGCGTCTGGATGAAGAGCACCGGGTCGGCGATCTTCCACAGCGCAAAGCTGTCGGCGACCATCGTCTTTTTGTCCTGCGTGATGACGTCCGAGATCGGCAGGTCGTAGAGCAGCACCGTGTTGGGCAGCGTCGCGGTGGACTGGACAAACGGGATCTTGAAACTGACGCCGGGGTTACTTTGCACCCCGACCACCTCTCCGAACTGCCGCACCACGGTGTACTCGTTCTGCCGGGTGATGACCACCGAATTCGCCAGCACCACCACCGCCAGCACCGCCGCCGCGGCAAGGCCGGTCAGCAGCTTTCCTATCTTTTTCATTCCTTCTCCTCCTTCTCCTGCGACGGGCTGATGGCCGCGGCCTGCTGGTCGGTGATGAGGTTGACCGTGCTGCCGCTGCCGTCCTGAATGATGACCCGCAGATCGGGCAGGACCTCCTCCATCGTCTCATAGTACATCCGCTGCTTGGTAATCAGCGGGTAGCGGGCATACTCCTGATACATCGAGTTGAACCGCGCGACCTGACCCATCGCCTCGTTGATCCGCGCCTCCTTTTGGGCCTGCGCGTTCTGCAGGATCTGGTCCGCCTCGGCCTCCGCCGCGGGAATCTGCTCGGAACGGTATTTGTTAGCGTTGTTCACCGCCATGTCGGCGCTCTGCTTAGCGGTCTCGACCTCCTTGAAGGCCGCCAGCACCTCCGCCGTCGGGGGCTCGGCGTCCTGAATCGTGATGTTGACCATCTGCAGGCCGATGTCCTCCTTTTCCAGCCGGGCCATGATCTTGTCCTTGATCTCCCCCTGAATCTGGTTCTTGCCGGTGGTGATGACCTCATCCACCGGGTAGAGGCCGATGGTGTCCCGGATGTAGCTCTGGGCCAGCGTCTTGAGGATCAGCTCGGGCTGCGCGCTGGCATAGAGGTATTTGACCGGATCGGTGACCCGGTACTCGATGAAGAAGTCGACGTTGACAAAGTTGTAATCCGAGGTGATCATCAGGCTCTCATCCGGGATCGGCTCCCGCGTCTCCTGATCGTACCCGATCGCAAAGCCGTGGATGGTCATATCCACCTTCTTGACCTGCTGCACAAAGGGGATCTTGAAGTGCAGACCGCTGGTCGTGACCGCGCTGGGCACCCCAAAGGTGACCACCACCGCGTTTTCCTGCTCGTTGATGCTGTAAAAGGAATTCATCCCCAGCAGCACCAGCGCCGCTGCCGCCGCGATCAGGCCGCCGCGCGCCGCGATGCGCCGAAAAAAGCCGGGCCGGCGCTCGCCGGGCTGCGGCTCGACGTGGGCGCTGCTTCTCCTTGGCCGGCTGCCCATCCAATCTCTAAAATCCTGAAATTGCATTCTTTCCTCCTTGGTTGTGGCCGCCGCTTTCCGCTTCGAAGACGGTGCGCGCGGGCGTCGTGTTGGGGGATCCGCGTTCTCCTCCGGACCGGTGTGCGGGCGATGCGGCGTTTTTTGTTCCCTGCGCCGCCCATCTCGCCGTGCCCCGATCCCTTGTCTACCAGTTTACAAAAATCACAAAAAAAACACAATTCCCCTGCCCCGCTTTGGCAGCCTGCCTTTTCCCGCCCCGCGCCCGGGCGAGAGAAGGCGTTTTTCAATCTCTGTCAATCGCCTTAAATCTCTTTCATTCTCTTGTTTTCTCTATTTTTGTGGGTTTGCTCCGCCGGCGGACGCAAAAAAAGAGGCGGCAGAGCCGCTGCCCAGTTCACGGGAATGCGGGGCTCTTTTTTACACGTTCACACGGTTTCTCCGGCGGGGAAAGCAGCGCAGCACGAGGCGTTCTCCCCTGCGGTTCCAAAGCGCACCGGCGCTCCCGCCGGCGGGATCAGAGCAGCTTTTTCAGCTCGTCGAGGGTCTCGGAGAACTCCGCGACGGTGTCCAGCACCGGCTGGGGCGAGGCCATATCCACCCCGGCCAGCCGCAGCAGCTCGATGGGGTGCTGGCTGCTGCCGCCCGAGAGGAACTTCTTGTAATCCTCCACCGCGCCGGGCACCCCCGAGAGGATCCGGTTGGCGATGGCGATTGCCGCCGAGATGCCGGTGGCGTACTGGTAAACATAAAAATGGCGGTAGAAATGGGGGATTCTGGCCCACTCGTAGGAGAGGGTGTCGTCCACCACCAGCTGCGGGCCGTAGTAGTCCCGGTTGAGCTGGGCATGGATGCCGCAGAGCACGTCGGGCAGCAGCGGCTCGCCGGCCTCCACCTTGGCGTGGGTCTGCATCTCGAAGTCGGCCAGCATCGTCTGCCGGTAGAAGGTCGAGCGCAGATCGTCCAGATGCTTTGCCAGCAGCAGCCGGCGCAGCGCCGGGCTCTCGCAGTGGGCGAGCAGATAGTGGTGGAGCAGCTGCTCGTTGACGGTGGAGGCCACCTCGGCGCAGAAGATCGAATAGTCGGAATAGACAAAGGGCTGGCTCTCGCAGGAGTAGATGGTGTGCATCGAGTGGCCCAGCTCATGCACCAGCGTGAAGACGTCCTCGAGGGTGTTGTCGTAGTTGAGCAGCATATACGGGTGGAAGTCGTAGGTCCCGGTGGAGTAGGCGCCGGTCTGCTTGTTGTCCTTGGGGTAGACGTCGATCCAGCGGTTTTCCAGCGCGGCGCGCATCTTCTCGGCGTAGTCCTCCCCCAGCGGAGCGGTGGCCTCCATCACCAGACGGGCGGCCTCCTCATAAGGATAGGCACGGCAGACCTCCTGCGCGAGCGGCACGAAGAAGTCGTAGAAGTGGAAATCCTCGATCCCGAGCAGCCGGCAGCGCAGCGCGACATACTCCTGCAGCGGGGCGGTGTTGGCCCGCACCGTCGAGATCAGCCGGTCGTAGACCTCCTCCGGGATGTGGTTCGCCGCCAGCGCCGCGGCCCGCGCCGAGGGATAGCGGCGGCTCTTTGCGACATAGACGTCCGCCTTGACCTTGCCGTAGTAGCTGGAGGCGAGGGTGTTGATATGGCTGCCGTACAGCCCCAGCAGGGTGTTGTAGTACCGCGCGCGGAACGCACGATCCCCGCTCTGCAGCGCCGCGCTGTACCCCGCCTCGGTGACCCGCACCGGGCTGCCGTCCGGCCCCTCCACCGTCGGGACCGGGGTGTCGTTGATGACCAGATCCTCAAACACCTGCCGGTAGACCCCGCCGAGGTCGCTCATCCGGGTCAGCATCGCCTCCCCCGCGTCGTCCAGCAGATGGTCGCCCCGGTCGAACAGGTCCTCCATCATCCGGCGGTAGCCCTCGAGCGCCGGCTCCTCGGCGCAGAACCGGTCAAAGTTCTCCCGCCCGCAGCGCATCAGCTCCGGCTCGAGAAAGGCTGTCTGCTCCCCGATCCGGGTGAAGAGGATCTCGAGCCGGCCGACCATCTCCTTGCCCTTTGCGGCGGCCATATCGGTGTGGAAGCGGCACTCGGCGTAGATCGCGCACTGCGCCCCGAGCAGCCCCAGCTCATCGTTGCGCCGCAGCGTCTCCAGCAGCGCGGCGGCCGACCCCGCGGCCGATCCCTTGCGGGCGGCAAGCTTCTCCCCGAGCTGACCCACCTGTGCCATCTGCGCCTCCCACGCGGCGTCGTCGGCGAACATATCGGTCAGGTTCCATGTCGTGTCACGGTCCAATTTCAGTTCCAAATCGCTCTCTCCTTTCGGGGCGGGGCGCGCGCTGCGCCAAAAGCTGCAGACCCGGCGCCCTCTCCCCTGCTTTTCTTACCATTGCCTATTGTATCACGCCGCCGCCCGGAAAAAAAGCGGTTTTCCCCCCCTCATCTGACCCCTGTGCCCTCCGGCCGGCCATCCCGCGCCCCACGCATTTTTGGAGCGCCGCCGCGGCGGATGGGAAGCCGTGTGAGCTTCCTCTCTGCGGCGGGTCTGCGGGGGATGCGCTTCCCGCCCGGCTGTGCGCATGCCGCTGCTGGCGTAGTGGTCGGTCAAAAAGCCGTATGCCCTGCGCTTCCCGCCCGGCTGTGCGCACGCCGCTCCCGCGGCCTGCCGGCCTCTGCCCCTCCCTTGCATCGCAGCCGTTTTTCCCCCGCGGCCGCTGTCCCGGCAACGGGCCGCCCGCGCTGGATTCCGCTTTCCGGCTGTGCTACAATGAGAGGGCAGAAAAAACTTGCGGCCCGAAAGGGCCCCCGGAAAGGCGGTTTTGCGATGCGGATCGAACACGTTGCGGTCTACACCCCCGACCCCGCCCCGATGCGGGCGTTTTACCGGACCTACTTCGGCGCAGAGGAGGGCGCGCCCTACCACAACCCCAGAACCGGGCTCTCAACCTGGTTTTTGACCTTTCCGGAGGGCGGCTGCCGGCTGGAGCTGATGACCCGCCCGGGGGTCGAGTCCCCGCCGGCGGCGCCGTTTTTGGCCGGGTACACCCATCTCTGCTTCGCGCTGGGCAACCGGGAGGCGGTCGATTCGCTCACCGCCCGGCTCGCCGCCGACGGCTTTGCCGTCAAGAGCGGCCCGCGGGTTACCGGCGACGGCTATTATGAGAGCTGCGTGCTCGACCCCGACGGCAACGAGGTCGAACTGGTCGGCTGAGCGCCCGGCCCCATCCGGACCTATCCGGATTCGGGCGCTGCGGGGTCGCCTCACCGCGCTGACCCGCGAAAGATCCATCGGCAGGGCCGGTCCGGGGCGCGCAGCGTCTTGTGCCAAAGGCAGAGCATATCCGAAGCTATGGACCGGTCCGTCCGGCGCGCGGAGGGCCTGTTGCAGCTCTCTGGCGGGTATTTTCCCGCCGCTGCTGCGCTGCGGGGGTCCGCCCTTCTATCTTATCCCAACAAGTCAGGAGACATCCATCCATGCGAAAAACCATCGGGATCTTTGCCCATGTCGACGCGGGCAAGACCACCCTTTCCCAGCAGATTTTGCAGCGCACCGGCACCCTGCGGCCCACCGCGGGGGACGCGCTGCTGCTCGACGACACGCCGGTGGAGCGCCGGCGCGGGATCACCGTCTTTTCCTCCACCGCCCCCTTTGTCCACGGCGGGCAGGAGTACCTGCTGATCGACACCCCCGGCCATCTGGATTTCAGCGCCGAGGCGGAGCGCTGCGCCGCGGTGCTCGACTGCGCGGTGCTGACCGTCAGCGCGACCGACGGGATTCAGGGCCACACCGAGGCGCTCTGGCGGATGCTGGAGCGGTACCGGGTGCCGGTCTTCTTCTTTCTGAACAAATCCGACCGCCCCGAGGCCGACCCCGAGGCCGTGGCCCGGGCGCTGGCCGAGCGGTTCTCCCCCGACTGCCTGTCGATGGCCGGCGTGTCGCTGGAGGATCTGGGCAGCTCGCCGCTGGCCGAGCCGCTGGCCGAGCGGGAGGATCTGCTGCTCGAGCGGTATCTCTCGGGCGAGGCGGAAAACGAGGACTTTCTCGCGGCGGCCCGGCGGCTCTGCGCCGCGCGTCGGCTCTTTCCGGTCTTTGCGGGCAGCGCCCTGACCGGCGACGGGGTCGAGCCGCTGCTGGAGGGGCTGGACCGGCTGCTGGTCACCGACTACGAGGCGCGGGAGGCGCAGCCGCTGCGCGCGCGGGTCTGGCAGATCCGGCATGACGCGCAGGGCAACCGGCTCGCCTTTCTCAAGGTGCTGGAGGGCCGCCTTGCGGTCAAGCAGGCGGTCGGCGCCGAGAAGGTCAACGAGATCCGGCAGTACACCGGGCCGAAGTATCTTCCGCTGCGGGAGCTGCGCGCCGGGCAGGCGGGGGCGGTGCTGGGTCTCAGCGTCCCCGCGGGGGCGCTGATCGGCGCAGAGGGCGGCGGGGCGAGTCCCCTCTTCACCCCGGTGCTGGCCGCCCGGGTCGAGATGGCGTCCGCCGACGAGCCGGCGGTGCGCCGCGCCTTTGCCCAGCTGGCGGACGAGGATCCCCAGCTCGCGGCCCACTGGGACGAGTCGCTGCGGGAGCTCGAGATCCGGGTGATGGGCCGGGTGCAGCTGGAGGTGCTCAGCGCGCTGGCAAAGGAGCGGTTTGCTCTGGATGTCAGCTTCGGCCCGCCGCGGGTGCGGTATCTCGAGACCATCGCCTCGCCGGTGATCGGGATCGGGCACTTTGAGCCGCTGCGCCACTACGCGGAGGTCTGGCTGCGGCTCTCCCCCGGCGCGCGGGGCAGCGGGATCACCTTTGACAGCGCGTGTCCCACCGACCGGCTGGACCAGAGCTTCCAGAACCTGATCCGCACCCACGTGCTGGAAAAGGAGCACCGCGGGGTGCTGACCGGCGCGCCGGTGACCGACCTGCGGGTCACCCTGCTGACCGGCCGCAGCCACCTCAAGCACACCGAGGGGGGCGATTTCCGGCAGGCGGTCTACCGGGCGATCCGGCAGGGGCTCGCCTCGGCCGAGAGCGTGCTGCTCGAGCCGTTCTACGACTTCACCATCACCGTCCCCGCCGCGGCGGCGGGCCGGGTGATGGCCGACATCCAGAAGCGGCAGGGCAGCTTTGACCCGCCCGAGACCTCACCCGACCGCGCCGGGATCCACGGGCGGGGGCCGGCGGCCTGTTTTCTCGACTACGCGGCCGAGCTGCCTGCCTTCACCGGCGGGCGGGGGAGCTTTTTTGCGGCGTTCGGCGGCTATGCCCCCTGCCACAACGCCGACGAGGTCATCGCGGCGGCGGGGTACGACTTTGAGCGGGACACCGAGAATCCCGCCGACTCGATCTTCTGCTCCCACGGGGCGGGCCATCCGGTCCACTGGGACGAGGTGCCCGCGATGGCCCACTGCTCCCTGTGAATCTGACCGTGCGAAGCGGGCGGCTGCCCGTTTTCGCACGGCGCCAAAGGGGCGCTGCCGCTGATGCGTGACCGACGGGCTGCGGTTTTTGAGCTGGTTTTCGCACGGCGCCAAAGGGGCGCTGCACGCCGCTTTTAGGGGCCCGTCCTCCCGCCTTTTCTCTCTCCCGGTGCGGCAGCGAACAGTGCTTGAAAGTTCAGAGGGCGGTGCAGGCGGGGAGGAAAAGCGGCTTTCCGCTGCGCCGGGGCGCTCTTGCCGCTTTTCTGCCGGACGGGACGGCAGGTGCGCGGACAAAAGAGGGGCGGCGCAGAGCCGGCCGTCCCCCCCCTCTCCCTTTGCGGCGGGAGATCCGACCAAAAACGACAAAAGAAACTGTTGACTTTTTACATCGGAAGAGCTAAAATAAGAAGGCACTCAAAAATGCGGGTTTAGCTCATCTGGTAGAGCGTCTGCTTCCCAAGCAGAAGGTGGCGAGTTCGAGCCTCGTAACCCGCTCCAGTTGATTGCGGATTCTATCCGCGCAAAAAGCCCCGGTCATCTGACCGGGGCTTTCTGCATCTCCTTGCTGCCCTTTGCGCCCGCGGGCTCTGGCGCCGTCTTTTCCTTTGAGAAAATGGAGGAACATACGGACTGCATTCGCCGCGCTTTGGTACATTGTCGGTCGCCCGGCTTACGGTTTGAGGGCAAGCAGCTCCGGCGGGCTGCGGGCCGCGGTTTGGCGCGCTGTTGATCGGCGGGCTTGCTGTTCGGCGGGCTGCGCTTTGGATGCAGGACCCCGGGGCGGCGGGCATCCGCTCCCGATTGCGGCCGCGGTTCACCCTAGGTGCCAAAGCGCAGATTTTGCCCGCCGGACACCGGCGGCCCGCGCGGTGAGCCAGAATTTGCTCACGCGCTTCTTTCGGGTCTAACTGCCGCCCCCTCCGCCCGCGCGATGAGCGCCCGCCCTCAATCTCGGCCGGCGCGGTGGGTGCTTTTTCCCGGGGCGGCGTTTGCTTTTGGGAAAAGCGCCGCTCTCCCCCCTTCCCTTGTTGCAATCCCGCTTTCGGGTGTGCTAAAATAAGGGGCAGAGTCTTGTCTTTACCACGCTCCGCATCGGCCCGCGCGGCCCAGACGGAGCTTTTTGTTGCCTGTTTCCGGCCCCCGTGGCCGGGCCTTGGCGATTTTGCGGGAAAAGGAGGAAACAGCGGGATGGATTATCGGCTGGCAAAAAACAACGGGGACGCGGTGGCGGTCCCCACGCTGGTGCTGCACCGGCTCGATGCCGCCGACGGGGATCAGCTGCGGGTGGCGCTGGCCATCCTGCGGGACGGCGAGGTGCGGGAGGAGGCACTGCTGCGGGAATTTCCCCAGCTGAAGAAGGACGGCGCGCTGGAGAAGATTCTCATCTACTGGGCCGGCGCCGGGCTGCTGACCGGCGCGCCGGCGGCGCCCGCCGTTCCGAAGCCCCGCCCCCAGCCCCGCCCGCCGCGTCTCTCCTCCCGCGAGGTGGCCGCTGCGGCGGCAAACGACCCGCAGGTCGCGGTGCTCATCAGCGAGAGCCAGAACCTGCTGGGCTGCGTCCTCAATGAGAGCGAGGGCAACCTGCTGGCCTCCCTCTATCTGCAGGACAAGCTGCCGGTCGACCTGATCCTGACCGGCATCGCCCACTTTGTCGCAAAGGGCAACCGCCGGGTGCGGTACATCGCCCGGGTGCTGCTCTCCTGGTGGGAGGACGGTATCCGCAGCTGCGCCGACGCTGAGCGGTACCTCGCGCTGCTGGCACTGCGGGAGGGGTACGAGACGGAGGTCGCGGAGCTGCTCGAGATCCCTCCCGAGAGCTTCACCGCCGGGGAGCGCACCCTGATCGCCCGCTGGTACGAGGATTACGGCTATGGGCGGGAGATGATCCGCGCCGCCTGCGAGCGGGCGGGCAACAAACGCAGCGCCCGCTACCTCAACGGGATGCTGAAGAAATGGCACGCCAAGGGCTATACCCGTCCCAGCGACCTCGCCGGGGAGGGTCCCGCCAACGTTCAGGAGAGCGGCAGATACATCCCGCCCGAGGAGGATCTGCTGCTGCGGGATCCCGATCGTCTGCCCAAATTCAGAAAGCGGGGTGAGCGCTGATGCGCAGAGAAGAACTGATTGCGAAGGCCCTGTCCGGGCTGCGGACCGACCGCCAGCGCGCCATCACGCTGGCCGAGCAGCGCCGCGCCCTCGCCTATGAAAAGATCCCCCGGCTGCTGGCGCTGGATAACCTGTCCATCGAGACCGGTCTCGCACTGGCGCGGCTGGGCGCCTCCCGTGCCGGCGCGGAGAAGCTGGCCGAAAAGCAGGCGCAGCTGGACGCGATCGAGGCGGAGCGGGCCGCGCTGCTGACCCAGAACGGCTTTGACGCCGACGCGCTGCAGCCCAAATTCCGCTGCCCCATCTGCAAGGACACCGGCCGGGACGGCAGCCACCTGTGCCGCTGTGTCGAGCAGCGGGTGCGCGCGCTGCGCCGGGAGGAGCTGATGCGCACCGCCCCGCTGGCAGGCAGCCGCTTTGACAACTTTGACCTCTCGCTCTACCCCGACCGTCCGGTGCCCGGCGGCAGCACCAGCATCCGCCGGATCATGGAGAACAACCTCGTCTACTGCCGCGAATATGCCGCCAACTTCGGCCCCGGCTGCCCCAGCCTCTTCCTGACCGGCAACGCGGGGCTGGGCAAGACCCATCTCGCGCTGGCCATCGCGGGGGAGCTGATTACCCGCGGGGTCGACCTGCTCTACATCCCCAGCCAGATCGCCTTTGCCCGGATCGAGCAGGAGCGGCGGGAGGATCCCGACGAGACCCTCGGCGCGATGCTGGACGCCGAGCTGCTGATTCTGGACGATCTGGGGTCGGAGTACCTGACCGGCTACCTCACCAGCTGCATCTACCGGCTGGTCGACACCCGGCTGGTCGCGGGGCCGCCCACCATCTACACCAGCAACATTCAAGCCCAGCAGACCCTGAATGCCCGCTATGGCGAAAAGGTCGGCAGCCGGCTGTTCGGCGAGTGCGAGATCCTGCGGTTCTACGGCGAGGATCTGCGGCTGATCCGCCGCGGCTGAGCGCGGGATCCCTCCCGGGTCTCCCGTCGGCGTCCCCTTGCGCCCCCTCTGCGCGTCCTGTGTTTGCCCCTCTGGTCGGAGCGGGGCGGAAAAATTTTCTGCGGCATCTGGTTTTTTGGGCAGAAACATGGTATACTAAAACGGTACAAAGGGGTACGGAAGCTGTTCCGTACCCCTTTGCTGTGGCCCGGACAAGGGCTGTGCGGCGGTTTGCCGCCGCGTTGATTTGTTTTTAGGAAAAAAGGAGTGTTTTGCAAGATGAAGATTGTTGTGATCGGCGCCGGCGCGATGGGCACCCTGTACGGCGGGCGTCTCGCCCTTGCGGGCGAAGAGGTGACGATGGTGGACGTGGTCGAGAAGGCCGTCCGCCACATGGACGCCGAGGGGCTGACCCTCGAGCTGGCCGACGGGGTCCATACCGCCAAGGTCTCGGCCCGGCTCGCCGCCGAGATGGACTTTGCCGCGGATCTGGTGATCCTCTTCACCAAATCGGTCTACTCCCGCGCGGCGCTGGAGAGCGCAAAGACCTTTATCGGCCCCGACACGGTGGTGATGACCCTGCAGAACGGTCTGGGCAACCTCGAACTGGTCAACGAGTACCTCCCCCGCGAGCGGATTATCGTCGGAATCAGCGACTTCCCCAGCGATCTGATCGAGACCGGCCACATCCGCTCGATCGGGGAGGGCCACACCCGGATCATGACCGCTTCGGGGGAGGAGACCGACTTTTTGCGCAAGGTCCGCGACAGCTTTGAGGCGGCGGGTCTGCACTGCTCCATCACCCCCGACATCATGGCCACCATCTGGACCAAGGTCGCGGTCAACGCCACCGCAAACAGCATCACCTCGGTCTGCCGGCTGCGCTGCGGCGTGCTGATCTCCACCCCCGAGGCCTGGCAGCTGGCGCTGCGGATTCTGGACGAGGTGGTCGCCGTCGCCGCGGCGGACGGGGTCAAACTCGACCGCGAGGCGATCGTCGACAACGTCCACAAGGTGATGGAGGCAATGCCCGGCCATCTGACCAGCATGGAACAGGATGTCCTCGCAAAGCGCCCCACCGAGGTCGGCTCGATCAACGGCGGCGTGGTCAAGAAGGCCAAGGCGCTGGGCCTTGACGCCCCCTGCAACGAGACGATGTATCTGCTGATCCGCACCATCGAGCAGAACTATCAGGACCAGATTCTCTGATCCGCTCCGGACGCCGGGATCCGCCGGCGCCGCACTGCCGCAAAAGAACGCCCCAAAGCATCCGGAATGTGAACCGAACCAGTAAAAACGGACAATAGACAAAACGCCCCCTGTGTAGGACAATAAACCTATACAGGGGGTGTTCGTATGTCACGAAGGAAATACACACATATACAGGCATT
>CALXIJ010000049.1 GCA_944388335.1 uncultured Pygmaiobacter sp. | reverse complement strand
AAATCAAACCATGTCGTTTGCCAGCGGCAGCCAGTCAAGGACTTCCTTGATGTAGCTGTCCCAGAAGTTCCAGTCGTGGACGCCGGGATGCAGGGTGTACTTGATCTCAACGCCCAGCTCTTTGGCGTAGGCGATATAGGCCTCGCCGCCCTCCCGCAGGAAATCGTCCTCGCCGATGGTGTGGAAGAGGGCGGGCAGGTCGGCCCCCTCCTCCACCCGCTTTTTCAGCAGCGCGCGCAGGTCGTTGTCGCTGCCGGGGACGATCTGGCCGCTCTCGCCAAAGACCGCCTGACGGTACCGCTTGGGCATCTTGACACTGTGGGCCTCGTTGCTGGTCTTGGTGGTGGCCTTGTCCAGCGCGCCGGACAGGCTGGCCGCGGCGATGCAGTTCTCCGGGCACTCCAGCGCGCAGCGGAAGGTGCCATAGCCGCCCATCGACAGGCCGGCGATGAAGTTGTCCTCCCGCTTGGCGCTCAGCGGGAAGAGCCGGCGCAAAAAGCAGGGCAGTTCCTTGGTGACATAGTTGAGATACTCCTCGCCGAAGACCATGTTCTCATAGCTGCTGTTCTCGGCGCTGGGCATCACGACCGCCAGACAGTGATCCTGCGCATACCGCTCAAGGCCGGTGAAGAGAGACCAATCCATGCAGTCGCCATAGCTGCCGTGCAGCAGGTAGAGGGTCTGGTACTTGGCGCCCGGCTCAAAATACCGCACCGGGCGGTCCAGAAGGAAGTCGTCCGCGCTCATGGTGGGCAGGAATACCACCAGCTTTGCGTTCTTGCGCAGGCTGGGAGAATAGAAACTCAGATCAAAATGTGCCATTGCCTTCTTCCCCTCCTTATTTCTTTACCGAGTCGTTGACCAGCGGCAGCCAGTTGATCGCGCGCTGCACATGGGTGTCCCAGTACTCCCAGTTGTGGACGCCGGGATGCTCCTCAAAGGTGACCTCCATCCCCAGCTCGGTCAGCTTCTGGTAGGCGTTGCGGTTGCCCGCATAGGTGAAGTCCTCGGTGCCGACGCTCTGGAACAGCCGCGGCAGCGGACGGCCCTCGGCCTTGCGCTTTGCAGCGAGGGCAAACAGGTCGGCGTCGGTGCCGGCGACATCGGTGGTGCCGAAGACGATCTTCGGGTCCGCGGCGGGGGCGGAGGGCTGGCCGGTGTAGGGGTTCGCCGGGCTGGGGGCCTCGCTGCCGCCCAGCACCTGTGAGAGGGTGGTGGTGATGTCCAGTGCGCCGGACAGGCTGAAGGCGCAGGAGTAATCCTCCGGCTTCTCCAGCGCAATCCGCAGCGCGCCGTAGCCGCCCATGCTCAGACCGCCGATAAAGGTGTTCTCCCGCAGGGTGCTGATCGGGAAGAGCTTGCGGCAGAACTGCGGCAGCTCCTTGGTGAAGAAGGTCAGGTAGTCGCTGCCCAGCGCCATGTCCTGATAGAAGCTGTTGGAGGCGCTGGGCATGATGACCGCCAGCTTGTGCGCCTGCGCGTACCGCTCGATGCTGGTCAGCCGCATCCAGTCGGTGTAATCCCCAAAGCCGCCGTGCAGCAGGTAGAGGACCTGAAATTTCGCGCCGTCACTGAAATAGGAGTATCCGCCCTCCACCGACAGCTCATCCACATTCGGGGTGGGGATGAAGACGTTCAGGTCGGTGCCAAAGCACAGGGAGGTGGAAAAGAAATGGGTTTCGATCAGAGCCATACAGTCACGTCCTTTCCAATTACAATCGGAGTAAGTGGGACATTATCCAAACAGCGCTCAGAAAAAGCGCCCGGATAAACCTTAGCGAGCCCCCGCAGGGACTCGCTAAGTCAGATCAGATCGTTTTTACTTGCGCAGCTTGCTGCCCTGCTTGACAAAGTCGACATAGACCGCAATCAGGATGATCAGGCCCTTGGCGACCTGCTGCCAGTAGCTGTCGATACCGGCGAGGTTGAGGCCGTTGTTCATGACGCCGATCAGCAGCGCACCGATGATGGTGCCGCCGATGGTGCCGCGGCCGCCGCCCATCGAGGTGCCGCCGAGCACGACCGACGCGATGGCGTCCATCTCACCGCCGGCGCCGACCGAGGGCTGGCCGGAGTACATCCGGGCGGAGAGCACGACACCGGCCAGAGCGGCCATGATGCCGGAGAAGACATACACGAACCAGCGCACCCGCTTGATGTTGACGCCGGAGAACTCCGCCGCCTTCTCGTTGCCGCCGACCGCATAGATGTGGCGGCCCAGCTTGGTGCGGTTGAGGATGTACCAGACAAAGATCAGGATCACGAACAGGTAGATCAGCGGCATCGGGATGAAGCCCGCATAGCCCGCGCCGAGGAAGATGAAGTTCTGGTCGGTCAGACGGATGGGCTGCGCGCCGGTCCACACGTAGGCGAGACCCTGACAGACACACTGCAGCGAGTAGGTCACGATGAAGGGGGGCAGGCCGGTCTTATAGATGATGGTGCCGTTGATAAAACCGACCAGTGCGCCGACGGCCAGCGCGACCAGAATCGCGACCGGGATCGGCATCCCGTAGTTGACCATGAAGGTGGCCACCACCACGCTGGCCAGCGAGGTCACGGCGCCGGAGGACAGGTCGATGCCGCCGGCAATCAGGATCATGGTGATCGCGGACGCGCAGTACAGGTTGGTCGCGATCTGCCGCAGCACGCTGACGATGTTCGCGGTGGTCAGGAACATCGGGGTGTTGATCTGGATGATAATGCAAAGGACAAAGAATCCGATAATGATACCGCCGTTGCGCTTGGCATAGTCCGCAACCGGGTTATTCAACAGCTTGGAATCCTTCCAGGCGCCTTTTTCTTTCACGCTCATTCTACGTCACCTCAAATAACAAAGTTTAGATGTTGACGGCGTTCTTCATAATGGTCACCTGATCGGCCTCGGTGCGGTCGAGCACGGCGGAAATTTCACCGCTTCGCATGACCACAACCCGGTCGCTCATGCCGATGACTTCGGGAAGCTCGGAGGAGACCATGATGATCGATACGCCATTCTTCGCCAGTTCGTTCATGATGGCGTAGATCTCAGCTTTTGCGCCTACGTCAATGCCGCGGGTCGGCTCATCCATGATGAGGATCTTGGGCTGGATAGCCAGCCAGCTGGCGATGACCACCTTCTGCTGATTGCCGCCGGACAGGTTGCCCACCAGCGCAAAGGTGCCGGGGGCGCGGACCGACAGATCATGCATATATTTGTCCGCAATCTCGTTTTCCTTTTTGTGGTCGACCCGGAAGGTGTGGATGAACTCGTTGAGCACCTTGACCGTCTCGTTGAACTTGATGGTCATAGCGGGGAAGATGCCCTCCTCGCGGCGGCTCTCCGGCACCAGTCCGATGCCGGCGGCCATGGCGTCCTTGCTGGAGTGGATCGAGACCGGCTTGCCGTCGATGAGGATCTCGCCCGACTCGACCGGATCCATCCCGAAGATGGCCCGCATCGTCTCGGTGCGGCCGGCGCCAACCAACCCGGCAAAGCCCAGGATCTCGCCCTTTTTCAGCGAGAAGCTGACGTTCTTGACCTTCTTGTTGGTCAGGCCGCGGACTTCCAAAACCGTCTCGTCGCACTCGTTGTAGGTGCGGTTGTAGTAATTTCCCACCTCGCGGCCGACCATCAGGGTGACCAGCTCGTCGACGGTGGTCTCCTTGACCTCCTTGGTGGCGACATACTTGCCGTCGCGGTAGACCGAGACCCGGTCGGCGATGACGTCAAGCTCGCTCATGCGGTGGGAGATGTAGATGATGCCGATGCCCTGTGCGGTCAGCCGGCGGACGGTGTCAAAGAGGGCGTCGACTTCCTTGTCGGACAAGGAGGAGGTCGGCTCATCCATGACGATGATCTTCGCCTCGCTGAAGGTGGCTCGGATGATCTCCACCATCTGCTGCTGCGCGATGTTCAGCGAGGAGATCTTGGCACTGGCAGACAGACCCATGTCGAAGGAATCCAACAGCTCCTGTGTCTTTTTCAGCATCCCGGCACGGTCGATATTGGCGGCCGGACCGGCCTCCTTGCCAAGGAAGATATTGTCCGCGATAGTCATCTCGGGCACCAGAACGATCTCCTGATGGATGATGCTGATGCCGTAGCGCTCCGCGTCCTTGACTGACTGGATGTCGGCCTTTTCACCGTTGATGATGATCTCACCGGCATCCCGCTGGTAGATGCCGCCGAGCACCTTGATCAAGGTGGATTTCCCGGCGCCGTTCTCTCCCAGCAGCGCATGCACCTCTCCGGCGCGCAGGTCCAGATGGACATCATCCAGTGCGACCACGCCCGGGAAGGTCTTGCGTATCCCGTTCATTTCGAGCAAAATGGGTTCCTTCAAGACAGAATCCCTCCTTAGGCCTTGGAATCAGTGCTTAGTGCCACTGGGTGATGTCGTACTCATCGATGTTATCCTGGCTGATCAGGAAGCAGGGAACATCCACGTCTTCAGCGGTGCCGCCCTCGACCAGCGTCTTGAGGGCCTTGAAGCACTCCTCGCCGATGGTGATCGGGGACTGGGCAGCAGTGGCCATCAGGCCGCCCTCGCTGATGGAAGCCTGTGCGTCGGGCGAGCCGTCAACCGACACGACCACGATGTCACGGCCGGCGGACTGGGCGGAACCGAGGGCGATCAGGCCGCAGCTGTCGTTCAGACCGAAGATGAACTTGAGGTTGGGGTGGGCGATCAGGGCGTCGTCAACCTTGGACAGAACCTCGTCAACGGTGGTGATGGCGGAATCCTCAACGATCTCGAAGTTCTCGTTCAGGTTCTCGGTCAGACCCTTGACACGGGCGACAACCGACTCGGCCTTGGGGTTGTTGATGATCATCAGCTCGCCGCCGTCGGGGTACTTCTCATTGAGGTACTCGGCGTCCAGCTTGCCGGCGGAGTAGTTATCCGAAGCGATGTAGCACTCGACCAGATCCTGATCGGCGCAGGCGGAGTCGTAGTTGATGACCTTGACGCCCGCCTCCTTGCACTTCTCAAGGATGGGCAGGATGCCGTCCTGAGAGACCGGGCAGAGGATCAGGTGGGTGATGCCGGCGTTGATCATATCCTCGCACAGGTTGATCTGCTTGGCGTTGTCGCCGTTGCCGTCGCCGGACTGGAACTCCCAGCCCTCAGCCTCGGCCAGCTCCTTGACGGTGTCGCGGACGGTGATCTGGAACGGGTCGGTCAGGTTCATCGCGGTGAAGCCGATCTTCACCTGTGTGTTGCCGTCGGTCGAGCCGGAGACAGCCTCCGCAATGCTCTGACCGGTGGAGCCGGCGTCACTGCTGTCGCCGCCGCCGCAGGCGACCAGCGAGAGGGCCAGTGCAAGGGAGAGTGCAACTGCCAATACGCGTTTGAATGCTTTCATTTCTTTTTCCTCCTAATTTTTTTAAAACGTTTACGAAAACGTTTTTCTGATGTTCAAAATATAGCACTGGGAGAATTCATTGTCAATGAAAAAGAAACAAAATCGTCTAAATATATGGATAATAGGTATTTCTTTTGTGCAATTAGCTCAGTTGACATCTCTATAAAGGCAGCGTATACTTACTTATAAAGTAAACGTTTAACAAAAAATCGTTTTCTGCTTATTTTTACGGAATCAGTCAATCTGCTGTATTTCACGGAAAGATACAGGATGGATTTTGTCTCAATTACCCGTTTTTGAACAAAAAACGGGCTGCGGCATTTTCTTTTTTTCCTTTATTCTCTATAATACACCTTATAAAGGGAGAAAAACGATTTGCCGTTTTCCGAAAAACCATGGCGCGGGGGAGAAGAGATGCAGCGAATGAAGGCGAAAATTACAGATGTGGCGAAGATGGCCGGCGTCTCGATCGCGACCGTCTCCCATGTGATGAACGGAACCCGCTATGTCTCGGAAAATACCCGCAAAAAGGTGGAAAAGGCGATCAAGGCGCTGGACTATTCCCCCAATATCTCGGCCCGCAGTTTCAAGACCGGGCGGCGCAACCTGATCGGCTATGTCGCCCCCGATATCGGCAACCGGTTTTTTGCCCTGATCCTCGAGGAGATCGAGGACACCCTCTCGCTGCACGGCTACAATCTGGTGGTGGTGAACACCCGCGAGGATTACGACCGGGAGATCGCCGGCCTCAAGCTGCTGACCTCCGGCATCGCCGACGGGATTATCATCGCCTCCACCTTTCAGAACTACGCCGAGATGCAGCCCTATCTGCCCGCCGGCTTTCCGGTGGTCCAGATCGACCGCCTGCCCGCCGGCTATGTCGGGGACAGCGTGCGGGTGTCCACCTTTGCCGCGGTCAAGGCCGCGGTGTCCGATCTGATCGCGGAGGGGTACACCCGGATCGGGTATATTGCCAGTATCGGCCGTCTGAGCTCCACCGTCGAGCGGGACCGGGGCTACCGGCAGGCGCTGGAGGAGGCGGGGATCCCGCTGGATCCCGACCTGATCATGCAGGGCGACGCCCGCAGCCGCAGCGGCTATGATTGTATGAAGAAGCTGGTCGATGCGGGGGTGAACGCCGTCTTTATCTCCAACAGCGTGATGGCCAGCGGGGCGATGTCCTATCTCGACAACTGCGGGATGCAGATCGGCAGGGACATTCAGGTGGTCTCGATGCGGGATTACGAGTGGCACCGGTTCCAGAAAGAGGCGGTGCGCACGATCGAACAGCCGGCCAAGGAGATGGCGCGGCTGGCGGCGCAGCAGGTGGTGGAGCGGATCGAGAATCCCCAGCTGCCCGGGCGGGAGACCATCCTGCGGGCCACCTATCACAAGGACGGGATGTAAGGCGCGGCGCCCTTTGCGAGGGGCGCGGCATAAAATCACGATATATAATGAGGCGAGAAGATGGAAAAACAGCCAGAGATGCAATTCGCCGGACCGCTGCTGCGGCTGGCGGACCCCGCCGGGGCGGGGGAGTGGTTCTCACAAAAATTGGGCCTTTCGCTGACGGAGGGCAAAGAGGCGCTGACGGCGGTCAGCGGCGGCTGCCGGATCTATCTGGAAAAGGACCCGGATCCCGCGCCGGCGCAGACCGCGGCGGAGGGCTATTACACCGGGCTGGCACATATCGCATTCCGGAGCACCGATCTGCCCGCCTCGGTGCGGATCTGCACCGCGCGGGGAGCGCAGCTCGCCGGCGGGGAGCAGATCAGCTATAACCCGGGCATCTGGGGCACCGGGATGGACTACGTCAATCCGCTGTGCCCCTTCGGGGTGGGGATGGAGATCAGCCAGCGGCTGGATCTGCCCGCCGGCCCGATGGAGCAGGCCACCGACGGGCTGGAGCATATCGGCATCCCGGTGGCCAAGATCGAGGAGAGCGTCGCGTGGTACCGCAGCTTGGGCTTTGAGAAGGCCAGCGGCACCGAGATCCACCGGGAGGACGGCGCGCAGATTTTCTGCGTGATGATGTCCGGCTACGGGGTGATTCTGGAGCTGTTCGAGTTTGCGGGGATGGCGCATGAGCCGATGCGCGGCCAGCCGTTCGCGGCGCTGGTCTTTGAGACGGGCGTGCCGGCCGATTGGCAGGCGTTCTGTGCCGCGCGGGGGATCCCATGCGAAAAGACGGCCGAGGGGCTGGCGCTGACCGGGCCCTGCGGGGAAACGCTGTTGTTGTGTGAGAGGTGAAGGAAGATGGAAAAGCAATTTGACATCGTCGCGGTCGGGGAGATCTTGGTCGATTTTGTCTCCCGCGAGACAGCGGACGGCAAGAAACTGGTGCTGGAGGGCAATCCCGGCGGCGCGCCGGCGAATGTGCTGGCGGCGGCTTCCCGGCTGGGCAAGCGCACCGGCCTGATCGGCAAGGTGGGCAGCGATGGATTTGGGCCCTTCCTCACCCGGGAGATCGCGGCGGCCGGGGTGGATGTGCGCGGGGTCGTGAGCGACCCGGTCAACCCGACCACCCTCGCGATGGTGACGCTGGACGCCACCGGCAACCGCAGCTTCGGCTTTTACCGGGAAAAGACCGCCGACGTGATGCTGACAGAGGAGGATCTCGATCTCGAGATGATCCGCGCGGGCCGCATCTTCCACTTCGGGTCGGTGACGCTGGTGACCGATCCGGCCCGGGGGGCGACCTTTGCCGCCGCCCGCGCCGCGCGGGAAGCGGGATGCCTTGTCTCCTATGATCCCAATCTGCGGATCCCGCTCTGGAAGGACCTCGAGGAGGCAAAGCGGGTCATCGCGCAGGGGATGGAACTGGCGGATCTGGTCAAGGTCTCGGACGAGGAGCTCTTCTTCCTGATGGGAGAGGGGGATCTCGAGGAGAAGGCGCTGGCGCTGGCGGAGCGGTATGGGCTGCATTTTGTCATGGTCACGATGGGGCCCCGCGGCTGCATGCTGGTGCAGGACGGCAAGGTCTGGAGCGCCGAGACCTACGACACCCCCTGCATCGACACCACCGGCGCGGGGGACGCCTTCTGGGGCGCGACCCTCAGCCAGCTGCTGGAGCTGGGCAAGCGGCCCGGCGGCCTGACCGAGGAGGAGGCGCTGCGGCTGATCGACTTCTCGAACGCGGCCGGCTCGATGGCGACCACCAAGCGGGGTGCTATCCCCGCGATGCCGGATCGCACCGAGATCTACGAGTGCATGAAGAGCGTCCCGCGGCTGCACGTCGGCTGAGGACGGGCGGAGAGCAAAACAGCTGCGGTTTTCCACATTGCGGGACCGCAGTGGTGGAAAGAAAAAGACAACCCCCTCTTTTTTAGAGGAGATCAGTGGAAAAGAACGAGGAGAGAGCGCACACCGGCGGATGCGGCCTGCCGGTGTGCGCTTTTTTTGCGGCTGCGCCGGGCCGGCCGACCGCATCGGACGCAGGACAGGGAGGACAAAACTCCGCCGGGCACCGGGTGCTCTCGTGGGGAAGCACTCGGTATGTCCGGCGGGCGGCGGGGCGCGTGCGGGAAAACGTCGGCAGCTTTCGGGCATATGGGAGAGCCGCCCGCGCATTCGCCCCGTATCGGGGCCGGCGGGGTGTCTGCGGGGCAAAAAACCGTCAAAACGTCAGCACCGGCAACCGGGGCGACGGCGCGGCGCGCCCTTTGCAAAATGGCCGGTACAATAAAATCCACGACAAAAAAAAAAAAAAAA
>CALXIJ010000048.1 GCA_944388335.1 uncultured Pygmaiobacter sp. | reverse complement strand
CAAACCGCGGCTGGCGGGTTGTCCCCTTGAAGGAGAAGGAGCCGAGGATGTCCAGATCGTACAGCTCTGCAAACTCCGCCCCGTATCCAAAGGTCCCGCTGGCCGGGATGACCGGGTTATCCAGCCGGAGGCCGGAGAGATTGACGCTCAGATCTACCATACCACTTCCTCCTTTTTCAGTACGGGTCCGTCCTTGCAGATCCGCTTCGTTCCGTACTTGGTCCTGCAGCTGCATCCCATACAGGCGCCAAAGCCGCAGCCCATCCGCTCCTCAAAACTCAACTGACCGCTGCAGCTGCAGGCTTCTGCCACCGCGCGGAGCATTCCCTCCGGGCCGCAGGTATAAAAGTAATCATACCGCATCCCGACTTCCCGCAGCAGATCGGTGACAAATCCCCGATACCCGTAGCTGCCATCCGCAGTGGCGACCATCGTGGGACAGCCCAGCGCACGGAACTCCTGCTCGCAAAAAACCTCCTCCGCGCGCCCGAATCCCAGCAGCACCGCCGGGGTAATGCCGCGCTGCCACAGCCGCTTTGCGAGTCCGTAGAGCGGCGGCACCCCGACACCTCCGCCCAGCAGTACCGGCGCCTTGCCGCAGCAGGAGAGATCATACCCGTTGCCCAGCCCGACCAGCAGATCAAGGGCTGCACCGGGACCTCCCATCCGGGACAGTCGTTTGGTGCCCTCCCCCACAACCTTGTAGATGAGGGTCAGTGTGTTCTCGTCCCAGTCCGCAACCGAGATCGGCCGGCGCAGATAGCACCCCTCGATCCGGATGTTGACAAACTGCCCCGGCGCGGTGATCGCCGCAGTGTCTCCCACCAGTACCATGCGATAGACATCCCGGGTCAGCGGCGTGTTCTCCACAATCGTATAAATTCCCTGTTTTTGCACCGTGTTCCCTCCTTTTTGTAATTTTTATCTTAATTAGTCCTAATTGTATTTTATCAATCGTCCGCATCGATGGTGGAAACCCCCATCGTGATCTCCTCGAGTACATCCAGCAGCACCCGCACCGTCTCAAGGGCGGTGAACATCGTGACGTTGTTTTCGACCGCACAGCGGCGGATCTCATAACCGTCGCTCTCCGCATCCGTGCCGCCGATGACACTGGTATTGATGACATAGTTGACATGGCCCTGCCGCAGAGAGGTGAGGATCTCCTCGCTGCCCTCGCTGATCTTGCGGCGGGTGCGGGTCCGGATGCCGTGCGCCTTCAGGAAGGCGGCGGTGCCGGCGGTGGCCTCGATGTTGAAGCCGAGGTTGTAGAACCGGCGGATCAGGGGCAGTGCCTCCTCCTTGTCCGGATCGGCGATTGTGACAAAGATGGTGCCGTAGTTTGCGACATTCACCCCCGACGCCTGCAGCGCCTTGTAGAGGGCGCGTTTGAGGCTGCGGTCGTAGCCGATTGCCTCGCCGGTCGACTTCATCTCGGGGGAGAGATAGGCGTCAAGGCCGCGGATCTTGGAGAAGGAGAAGGCCGGCGCCTTGACATACCAGCGCTTGCGCTCGGGTGCGCAGAGGTTGGTGTATCCCTGCTCGGCAAGGGAGTGCCCGAGGATGACCTTGGTCGCGATATTGGCGATGGGGATGCCTGTCGCCTTGGAGAGGAAGGGAATCGTGCGGGAGGAGCGGGGATTGACCTCGATCACATAGACCTCATCCCCCACTGCGATGAACTGGATGTTGAACAGCCCCACAATCCCGATCCCGAGGCCGAGCCGACGGGTGTAGTCCAGAATGGTCTGCTTGACCTTTTCGCTGACACTGAAGGTCGGATAGACGCTGATCGAGTCGCCCGAGTGGACGCCGGTGCGCTCGACGTGTTCCATGATGCCGGGGACAAAGACCTCTTTCCCGTCACAGACGGCGTCGACCTCCAGTTCTTTGCCGAGGATATACTTATCTACCAGAACCGGTTGGTCCTCATTGATCGCAACCGCGGTCCTGAGATACCGCAGCAGCCCCTCCTCATCGGCAACGATCTGCATCGCCCGCCCGCCGAGTACATAGCTGGGGCGCACCAGAACCGGATAGCCGATCTCGGCCGCGACCCGGCAGCCGTCCTCGAGATTGGTGACCGCCTCGCCCCGCGGCTGGGGGATTCCGAGCTGCTCCATAATCTTCTCAAAGCAGTCCCGGTTCTCGGCATTCTCGATCGCCTCGACCCCGGTGCCGATCAGCGGCACCCCCAATGCATGGAGCGGGCCGGCCAGATTGATCGCGGTCTGCCCGCCCAGCGAGGCGACCACTCCGATCGGATGTTCCAACTCGATGACATTCATCACATCCTCGACGGTGAGCGGCTCAAAATAGAGTTTGTCGCTGGTGGTGTAATCGGTGGAGACGGTCTCGGGGTTGTTGTTGATGATGATCGCCTCATACCCCGCCTGCCGGATCCCCCAGATCGCGTGGACGGTGGAGTAGTCGAACTCCACCCCCTGTCCGATCCGGATCGGGCCGCTGCCGAGGACGAGGATCTTTTTGCGGTCGGAGACAACCGACTCGTTTTCGGTCTCGTAGGTCGAGTAGAAATAGGGCACATAGCTCTCAAACTCCGACGCGCAGGTGTCGATCATCTTGTAGACCGGCAGGACACCAAGCCGGCGGCGCAGCTCGAAGATCTCCCCCTCGGTCTCTCCCCACCGCTCGGCGAGATACCGGTCGCTGATCCCCATCCGCTTTGCATCCCGCAGCACGGTCGGATCGAGGGGATGCGCCGCGATGACCGTTTCGAACTGGACGATGTTGCGCATCTTCTCGAGGAAGAGCAGATCGATCCTCGTCGCATTGTAGATCAGGCCGAGGTCCGCCCCGCGGCGGATCAGTTCGGTGATCGCAAACAGCCGGTCGTCGGTGCCCTCCCGGATGTAGGCGAGCAGCTCCTCGGAGGGGGTGTTGTCAAACTTCTTGCTGTGCAGGTGCCACACCCCGGTCTCGAGGCTGCGCACCGCCTTGAGCAGGCTCTCCTCCAATGTGCGGCCGATCGCCATCACCTCACCGGTCGCCTTCATCTGGGTGGAGAGCCGGTTGCTCGCCTTCGCAAACTTGTCAAACGGGAACCGGGCTATCTTGGTCACGACATAGTCGAGGGTCGGCTCAAAGCTGGCCGGGGTATTCGCAATCGCAATCTCATCCAGCGTCAGCCCGACGGCGATCTTGGCGCTCACCCGCGCGATCGGGTAGCCGGTCGCCTTGGAGGCCAGCGCCGACGAGCGGGAGACGCGGGGGTTGACCTCGATCAGATAGTATTTGAAGGAGTGCGGGTCCAGCGCGAACTGGACATTGCATCCCCCCTCGATCTTCAGCGCCCGGATCAGCCGCAGCGCACTGTCCCGCAGCAGCTGGTATTCCTTGTTGGTCAGGGTCTGGCTGGGCGCGACCACCATCGAGTCGCCGGTGTGGATGCCCACCGGGTCGATGTTCTCCATATTGCAGATGGTGATGGCGGTGTCGTTTTTGTCCCGCATCACCTCATACTCGATCTCCTTGTAGCCGCGGATACTCTTTTCGACCAGCACCTCATGTACCGGCGAGAGCTTGAGGGCGTTCTTCATGATCTCCCGGAATTCCTCTTCGTCGTCGGCAAACCCGCCGCCGGTTCCCCCAAGGGTGAACGCCGGGCGCAGCACCACCGGATAGCCGATCTCTGCCGCCGCCGCAAGTCCGGACTCCATGTCCGAGGCGATGATGCTGGGCAGAACCGGTTCCCCGATCTCCTCACACAGCGCCTTGAACTTCTCCCGGTCCTCCGCCTGCTCGATGCTCTCAAAGCCGGTGCCGAGAATCTCGACCTGACACTCGTCCAGCACCCCTTTGCGGGCCAGCTGCACCGCGAGGTTGAGTCCCGTCTGTCCGCCGAGGCCGGGCAGGATTGCATCGGGGCGCTCGTACCGGATGATCTTGGCAACATACTCGAGGTTCAGCGGTTCCATATACACCTTGTCGGCGATCGCGGTGTCGGTCATGATGGTGGCGGGATTTGAGTTGACCAGCACCACCTCATAGCCCTCCTCCCGCAGTGCAAGGCAGGCCTGTGTGCCGGCATAGTCAAATTCAGCCGCCTGCCCGATGACGATCGGCCCGCTGCCGATCACCATGATCTTGTGGATGTCGGTGCGCTTAGGCATGATGCAGCATCTCCTCTCTGTTTTTCTGTTTTTCTCTCTGGTCCTCCTCCATCAGCGAGAGGAATTCATCGAACAGATAGGCCGAGTCCTGCGGTCCCGGCGCGCTCTCGGGGTGGTACTGAACACTGAACAGCCGCTCGGTCCGGCTGCGCACCCCCTCGGCGGTGCCGTCGAGCAGATTGACATGGGTCAGCTCGAGGCCGGTGCCGGCGAGGCTGTCGGTATCCACCGCAAAGCCGTGATTCTGGCTGGTGATCTCGATCCTGCCGGTCAGCAGGTTCTTGACCGGATGGTTGCCGCCCCGATGGCCAAACTTCATCTTGTAGGTCTTTGCCCCGCTGGCAAGGCAGATCATCTGGTGTCCCAGACAGATGCCGAAGATCGGCAGCTTTCCGCGCAGCTCCCGCACCAGCGCGATCACCTCAACGACGTCTTCCGGGTCGCCGGGACCGTTGGAGAGGAACAGCCCGTCCGGGCGCAGCGCAAGGACCTCCTCGGCGGTGGTGTTATAGGGCACGACCGTAACATTGCAGCCCCGCTCGGCCAGCCGGCGGATGATGTTCAGCTTGATGCCGCAGTCGACCGCCACCACATGGAACCGGGGGGAAGCGGTGCGGGAGTACCACCGCTTTTTGCAGCTGACCCGCGCGACCGAATCCCGGGGCAGCTTTGCCGCGGCGATCTGCTTCATTGCGCTCTCGTGATCGAGATAGGGCTCGCAGATCAGCACCTTCTGGCTGCCCTCCCGCCGGATGATCCGCGTCAGCTGGCGGGTGTCGATCCCCGCGATGCCGGGGATGCCGCTCTCCTCCAGCACCTCCCCCACCGTCTTGGTGTACCGGAAGTTGGAGGGGCTGTCATTGTACTCCCGCACAATCAGGCCCCCCATCGTGGGGATGCGGGACTCATAGTCCTCATCGGTCATGCCGTAGTTGCCGATCAGCGGATAGGTCATCACCACCATCTGACCGGTGTAGCTGGGATCGGAGATCACCTCCTGATAGCCGACCATCGAGGTGTTGAAGACAATCTCGCTGACCCCCTCCGCCTTTGCGCCAAAGCCGTAGCCGTAAAACTCCATCCCGTTCTCGAGCACTAGTTTTCTTGTGTATTCCGCTGCCATACGACCCTTCCTTTCACGATTGTCATCCGGCTCTCACCCCGCACCTGCCAGCCGGCAAATGGAGTGGCACGTCCCATCGAATAGAATTTCTCAGGATCCACCGTGTATTCCGCTGCAAGATCAAAGACCGCAAGATCCGCCTGCTTTCCCTCTTCCAACCCGCCGGTCAGGCCGAACAGCCGGCGGGGCGCAAGGCTCATCTTTTCCACCAATGTCGGCAGGTCGATCACCCCGCCCAGCACCAGTTTCGTGTAGAGTACCGGGAAGGCGGTCTCAAGCCCCACCACCCCCATCAAACTGCCTGCAAGGCCGCGTGATTTCTCCTTTCGCGTATGGGGCGCGTGGTCGGTGGCGATCACGTCGATCGTCCCGTCGCACAGGCCCTCAAGCAGCGCATCCCGGTCGGCGGCGGTCCGCAGCGGGGGATTCATTTTGAATCGCCCCTCGTCGGCGAGATCCTCCTCACAGAGCAGAAGGTAATGGGGCGCGGTCTCGCAGCTGACCGCAATTCCCGCCCGCTTGGCCTGTCGGATCAGTGCGACGCTCTCCTTAGTGGAGACATGGCAGACATGATCCCGGCATCCGGTTTTGGCCGCGAGTTTGAGGTCCCGCTCGACCTGTCTCCATTCGCTCTCGGAGGAGATGCCGACGAGGCCATGCGCTGCGGCATACCCTCCATCGTGGATGCATCCGCCGGAACGCAGCAGCCGGTTGTCCTCACAGTGGGCCACGATCGGGCGGTCCAGCCGCTTTGCCAGCCGCATCGCCCGCTCCATCAGCATCTCCTCCTGCACCCCGCGCCCATCATCCGAGAAACCGGCGACATAGGGCGCCATCGCCTCAAGGTCCGCAAGCTCTCCTATCCCCCGCTGTCCCTTGGTGATGCAGCCGAATGGAACCACCTGCACCCGCGCATCCTTTTGGATCGCATCGAGCTGCACCGCAAGGTGTTCCAGCGTGTCCGGCGCAGGATCGAGATTCGGCATACTGCAAACCGCTGTCATCCCGCCCGCCGCAGCAGCCGCGGTGCCACTTGCAATCGTCTCTTTAAAAGAAAAACCAGGCTCACGAAGATGTACATGTACATCAACGAAGCCTGGTAAAATAGAAACGCCTCGGCAATCAATCCGATTGCCGTTTTGATTGGGAAAACAATCTGCGCAGCCAATGGGAACACCATCAGCTGCATCTTTGCCGGCAAATCCGGCAACCACGCCATTTTCAATGACGAGATCCCCCTGCAAAAAAACACCGCCGCGAAAAACGCTGCCGCCAGTGAGTATCTGCCGCATGGGGACGCCCCCTTCCCTGAAAGATTATGCCTCGGATCCCGCCGCAGCGGCCCGAAAAAAAGCAGCCCGGGCGTCGGAGGGGGTCTCCCCCCGCGCCGCTCCTGGCCGCTTTGCATTTTTATCATTATAAAAGAGCTCTACCGATTAAGTCAAGATCAAAAAACAGCTTCTCGGTTTTTCACAAAGAGAAGGGCGAATTTTGCGTCCACTTTTGGCACCGCCTTTTTTGGGCAGACCAAACCATTCTCACAGAACACCCATTGCCTTGAGCCAGCTGAAGAGCACCGGAGCCGCCCAAAAAGCCCCAAATCCGCCGACAAAGATCCCCCAGCAGGCAAGGCGATAGGAGAAGGGGCGCCGCTGCGTGCCGCATAGCCGATCCGCAAGGGTGTTTTTTCCCAAAGGCAGCTTGAAAAGCATTTCCGCCAGCAGCGGTCCGTAAAAGAAGATCGGGGCCAATTCCTTGAGATAGGGAATGAGGGAAAAATAGAAGCCGACCTCCCGCGCAGCGGTCACTGCGCTGAAATAGAACCCGCTGATCAGCGCAATCAGCCCACCGTCAATCAGGTTTGCCTCCAGCTGACGGCTGTAAAGGGTCATGCTCAGGACAAAGAACCCCGCGCACCAGATGCCCTCCATCAGCGCGAAGAGGGTTTTGTCCCGCAGCTGCAATCCGCTCAGGATCATAAACGGCACGATCAGAATCAGCCATTGGGGATGCCAGTAGACAAAGAGGAAGAGCAGCCCAAAGACCACCAATCCCAGATAGATTGCCATCCGATTGCGCACATCACTGTCCGCGGGCTGATAAAGCCGCGCGGCGACGCAGACCAGTGCCAGAGAGAGCAAAAAGAGGGAGGCGTCCGAAATTCCCCCGGGGAATACCTGTGTAAACAGACGCTCGATCATCAGCTGGTTAAAGAATCCGGCATCCCCCGTCCGTCCCAAAAACAGCAGACTGGTGGGCAGATAGAGCCAGAGCGAGAGCGCAAGATATCCCGCCGCCCGCAAAATCCGCTTTTCCGCCAGCAGCACCAGCGGCAGCAGCAGAAAGACAGGGAAGAATTTAAACACCATCCCGACCCCCATCACAAGGGCAAAGGGGACCATCTTTCCGTCGAGATAATAGACCAGCGCCCAGAGGAGGAAAAACAGGCAGATGCTGTCATACTGTCCCATCACAACGGTGGTGAAAAAGCTGACCGGATTAAGCCAGAAGAGGAGCGGCACCCATAGGCAGCTCTCCTCCCCGCAGCCCAGTCTGCGAGCCAGCGCTCTGGTCATCAGCCCGCAGCCGAAATAGAATCCCGCGCCCAGCCACTTGCACCAGAGGCTGAGGGTCAGATCGGTAAAGGCGAAACCTCCAATTTTTTCAATCAGATAGAGAGGCAGCTCCCACACCGCATAGAGCAGATAGAGCAGGATATTGTAGTGGGCGGCGTTGGTGTAGCTATAGCCGTAAACCCGGTCGTATACGTCCTCAAAAAAGCCAAGAAAATTGCCGTCAAAACTGCTTCGGATCAGAATATACCCATGCCGGGCCGTCTCGACAATATCGGGATGTGCAAATGCCAGTATGCAAAAAATAGCGCCGACAAAAAAGATCAGATACTCCGCGCGCACCGGCCCCGCGTCCCGCCGCAAACTGCTGTGTGCTGCGTGCTCTCTTTTCTTCGGGATCTCCGCCATCTCTCTTTTCCCCCCAAAACCGCAACCACTTTGCGGCAGAATGTCTTTTTTATTTTAGCACGGCCGGATTGATTTGGACAGTCTCTTTCATCGTCTCAGCCGTTCTTCGGCACCTCTTTGCCGGCGGCCAGAATCTTCTCGACCGTATCCTCCCGAATTGCCTGACGCAGCGCCGTCAAGACCCGCGAAAATGCAACCCGATCATTCGCATAGGTCATATTCAGCGCATATTCTCCCTCTGTCCATGTCTCAATCGGGGATAGATTGTGCTGAACCAGCGCCTCCATTCCATCCAGCGCTTTGTACACCTTTGCCTCTGCCGTCTTCCGGTCCGCCATCTCCTGATACAGCGCCTGCATCCGCCCCCGCATCGGCTCGCTCAAACCCGCAACCCAGTCAAAAAGCAGTTTTTCTTCGTTCGCTTCATCCGCCGCCGTCTTGTCAAAGGTCGGAATATCTCCGGTAAACGCCTCACCGAGATCATGGATCAGGCACATCTCGATTACCTTTTCTAAATCAAGGTCCGCAAATTCCGCCCGCAGAGCATCTTTCAGAAAGAATACCATCAGAGTCAGCATCCAGCTGTGCTCCGCGACACTTTCCTGCCGCCCCTTTGAAGTGGTACAGTGCCGTGTGGTGTCCTTGAGCCGCTCTGCAATTTGCAGCGTCTTTAGCAGTTCTCTCGCTTGCATCCTATTTCTCCTCTCCTTCTCGCGTTACGCCGCAGCCAGCGGACTATTCTGCGCCCGGATCGGATCGGTGACCTCTGCCGGAATCTCAAACTCCACCGCACCCAGCACGCCGATGCCGGCCTCACCCTCGTCAAAGGCAATCACCAGCCGGCCGTCCTCTGTGAGGGTAAAAGACTGGTCGGGCGCGATCTCCCAGAATCCAGTAGGCTGTTTCTCAGAGCGCAGCAGCCAGCCGGCATGCGGATCCTCCGCGAGCTGACGCTGCATCTGCCCGCGGATCTCCTCGCTGATCGGATCGACATAATCTGCGCCGTCGGCAAAAAGATCTTTTAACTCGAGCAGCTGCCCCGTTTCAAGATCCGCTGTGTACCAGCGCGTCAGCTCCTGTGCACTGCCCTGTGCGATTGTCCCGCACAGCTGGACCGACAGGAATCGGTCGGTCATGGTCACCCGGCCCAGCCGACAATCCACCGCTTCCCGGCCCCCGGCGGTGCCCATCTCTTCCAGATCACTGTGATACCGCGCAATCATCTCCTCCGACCAGTTTGCCAACGCTGTATTGATCTTTTTCTCCAATGCGGTGTCCTCCAGCCCATGGACCATCAGGGTATCGACCCGTGCCTGTCCCTGTCCCGAAGCGAGCTGATCCCGATAGCTGCGGAAGGTGACCACCCGCACCAGTCTGCCAACCCCCGGCAGACCTGCCATCGTCTGGGCCGCAGCCTGACTGGTATTTGCCGCAGCGGTGAGAAACAAGACCAGCGCCGCCGCACCGACAATCACACCCCAAAGGATCTGCATGATCCGCTTTTTCGCGCTCTTTAGCGCTCTATCTTCAGCCATTTGAATCCCTCCTATCTTGTCCTGTCGCAGCAGCAGGACAAGCGGCATATTTTCACTCTTTTGTTAGTGTACCCTATCCGCGCGCAAGGTGCAAGGGGCCGTTCTTTCCGATCTGCTCAAACACCCTTCTAAAAGAAGAAATAAACGGGAAAAGAGCGGAAGGCGGCACCTTTTTCGGCGCACTGCCTCCCGCTCTTTTTTCATCCTATTTTGAATAAAAACAATCTTGTCCTGCAAAAAGGGAGTTCAGGTCTTGCGGATAAAATCCTGTCCGCAGCGCGGGCAGGTAATCGCAATCGTTCCCTTTCCCTTCGGCACCCGGCATTTCTGTCCGCAGGAGGGGCATTTAAAGCACCGTTTCCCGGCATCCGTCTGAAACCCACGCCCTGTAAAGGTGTTGCCGCTCCGATGCGGCCAATGGGGGGCTCGTACCCAGTCCCGCAGTCCATACCACAGCGAGAGAAATTTCTCATTTTCCGCCTGCCGCATCACCACCTTGCGGGAGAGCGCGCGATAAAAAACCAATAGGATCAGCAGGATTCCCACCACCGGAAAAACCACTACCCGCGGGAAGATCCGCCCGACCAAGCTCAAAACCAGCGCTGCGACGATCAGTGCGACATTGAGGTTGTCAATTCCATACCGATCGCCAAAAAGGCTGCGCCATCCATTCATCTCTCTTTCTCCTCTCTCTTTGCCCATTCTTCTCTGCTGCCGCAATCTGAGGGTTTCTGCTGTAAAGCGCACTCCTTTTTCGGTGCGCCGCTCTGCTCCGGCATCAGGACCCGGCGCAGCAGTTCACACCCCTCTTCCAAGATCTGCAGGTCTGCCACGGACAAAGCCTCCAGCCGCTCTCCCAGCCGATCGGATAACGCGGCAATCATTGTTTCCCGCAGCTGGCCCGCCTTTGGCGAGGGGCGCAGCAGGATCTCCCGCCGGTTGCTCGGGTGCGGGTACCGCTCAATCAGGCCCCGCTCCACAAGCAGATCCGCCGTGCGGGAGAGCTGCTGCCGGCTGATACCCAGCCGATCGGCCAGCGCGGTCATATTCATACCGGGTTCCCGCTGCACCCATCCCAGCGCCTGCAGCTGGCACAGACTCAGCCCACAACGCTCCCGCGGGCCACCGCCGTACACCTCCCGGCCAAACAGCGGCGCCAGCTGCAGCAGCTGCGCCGCGACCTCGCGGCTCTCCTCGGTGTGCATCCGTATTCTCTCCCCTCTTTTTGCCCTTTTGGGGCTCGCGTTTGATTTTACCATGATAGCGAGGGAATACAAAGAGGATATGACATGATTGTTAACATTTGATGAAAACCCGAGATTTCGGCCCCAAATTTTTCTTGTGGCGCACAGCATCCGCACTAAAGTCACATCTGGGCTGTCCCACCGAGATCCAGAACGCCCCATTTCCCATTATATTTGGCAAAGCAGCGCCCATCCGTTACCTCGGTGAGTTCCTCAAACGCCCCAAACGGGATCACCTGTTCCCCCTCATCGGTGTAAAGGGCGGCTTGGCCGTCAAGGTAAAGCACAACATACCCGCCCATGCAGGGAGAGGCGTATTTATCATCTTCCCAGCTTTCGAGATATTCCGCCATGGTCTGCTCATCAAGCTGTTGCGTCTTCCACTCGTCGGGACTGCTCGGGCTGTCGCTGCGGCAGCCGTCATAGGCGCAGGGGATCACAAGCTCGCCAGCGGCGTTCAGATAGCCCCATTTGCCGTCCCGCTTTACCGCGAACAGGCCACCGCTCTGTGCCGCGATCTTCTCATAGACAAAGTCGGTCACAAGCTGCCGGTCGGCGCACAGTGCCTCCAGATTGAAATCCGGGTCGTTGCGCCGCTCCCAGTCCTCCGGAATCGGCGCCAAATCTCCGCCCTCTTCCGCCGGCCGCTGATACAGCCGCATCCGCCGTACCGGCACCGCCCCCGCCGGCTCATCCTCCGACGCCCAGAAGTAGCCGTCCTGTGCAAACCAGAACCGCTCTGCATCGGGGTCCCAGCCATAACTGCCGGAAACGGCGGTTCCCATCGTCTCAGGCCATCCGCTTTTTTGCAGGGTTCCCGTCTCATCGAGTGTGTACTCTCCTCCCGCCGGAGAGGCGCCGTGCAGATAATAACCGGAGCCATATTGGATCGTCTGGTATTCCGGCTGCACCACCCACTGTCCATCAATATTCAGCAGCCCAAAAAGCCCATCCTTTTGGACGAGGTAATAATTCCCCGGCGCTGCGCCGCCCTCACCTCCGCCCAAAACCGACGGTCGGGTCGATACCGGCATTCCCAAGATCTCCCCATCTCCGAGCACCTTATCATCCAGCGCAGTCCATTGGTATCCCTCCGGCCCGGGCGTGTAGATGCACCCGCACAGGATGCCGGCAAGAACTGTCACTCCCAGTGCGATCGCCACTAGGCGTTTTGCTCTTTTTCTCTCTGTGTGCAGCATTCTCATTCCTCCGATCCTGCATCAAGGTTTGTTCTCTTCTTTTGGGCAGCCTTTGCAAAGACGATCTTCCCTCTGACAAACAAAAACGCCCCGCTCCCGGAAACAACCGGAAAGCGGGAGCGTCTTTTGGCTCTTCTGCTTTGCCTTTTAAAAAT
>CALXIJ010000047.1 GCA_944388335.1 uncultured Pygmaiobacter sp. | reverse complement strand
CCTGCTGCTGACGCGGCTTCTTTTGTCCTCTGTCCATTCTGCATCGACATTGCCAAAATCTCATCTGGCTATGGCGCGCAATCCAGTGCCGGCGGTTTTATGTCGGGCAGCACCTCCTCCTGCATCTCGGTAAGAAGGTTCCAATATCGCTTTGGCATATTGGTCCTCCGGCAGCGCGGATTCTCTCGCGGGGAGATGGCGATCGTGTGGTAAAATCTGCGCCAGAGGGTGCGCGCCTGCACCTCCTGCTCAGTGAGCGGGGGCAAGGTCAAACGGTCCACCTCGATCAGCTGCATCTTTTTTCCCTGCCAAACCAGAGCCTGACGATGGGTGCGGTCATAAATCATAAACTCCTCATTCCGCAATCTGGCCCGAAAATGGGGTGCGAGAAGCAAAAGCACCTGATTTTTCGGTTCGATCTCCGCGACAAGAGGCCCGCCAAAATCAGAAAAACGGATCAGCCCTTTATACTTATGCGCCTCTGAAAAAGCCTGCCGCACCGCTTTCCATGCCCTTGAGACAACTGGATCTCCCATCAAATCGGTCACCCCTTTTCCAAAGTGAAAGGCCCTTTGGGTGAAGTCCAGCGCAAGAAGCTCTCTTTCGGGATCCGCTGTCAGATACAAGTTTTGAACGATCCAGGCAGCACGGGGAGAGACCTTCTTTTCCAGTCCGGTACAAACTCGTTCCGCCCAAGACGTGCAGGTCTCTATCCTTGTCCATTCAAACAAGTTCGGTTCGAACACGTCCTCGGCACAGATAGCTCGGGGGTGCTCCTTGCGGGCGAACGCCGCAAAAATACAACTGAGCATCCCCTCCATGCTTCCGTCATAGAGGTAGTTTAGATCCCGCTCATAAAGCATTCTGTCGCCGCCTCCTCCAGCTGCTGCGGGCGGCGCAGCTCATCACCAAAAAGGCTCAGCTGCTCCGCCTGTGCGACCGGCGCGCCATCAATCAGCGCGCGAACGGTATTCCTTTCGCTGACAATCAGGCCGGCCGGCCGTTTTCCGCGGCAGAGCAAAAAGTATTGTGCCCGTTTGAGCACCACCCCGATCCGCCGCAGATCCTCCCAGTCCAGACTGGAACAGCGCCGCGCGCGCAGAATCCGCCGGGCGCTGACCGGTCCGATTCCCGGAACCCGGAGCAACATCTCAAATGACGCCTTGTTGACCTCAACGGGAAACAATTCCAGATGCCGGACCGCCCAGCAGCACTTGGGGTCCATCAGAGGATTAAACTGCGGATCCTCCTCATCCAACAGCTCCTCCGACGAAAAGTGGTAATATCTCAGCAGCCAATCCGCCTGATAGAGTCGATGTTCCCGCAGCAACGGTGGTTTGGTCTCGAGTGAGGGCAGCAGGGTATCTTCCACCACCGGGATATAGGCCGAAAAAAAGACCCGCTTGAGGCGATATTTTCTGTAGAGCGCCTCGGTCAGACGAAGGATCTGAAGATCGCTCTCCGGCGTCGCCCCGACGATCATCTGGGTGCTCTGTCCCGCAGGAGCAAACTTCGGAGCACTTTTATATCGGACGAGTTCCTCTCCGCTCTGTACAATCTCGTCCCGGATCTTTGCCATCGGTCCCAAAATTGCCCGTTTGGATTTGTTTGGTGCAAGCTGTTTGAGTCCCTGCTCACTTGGCAGTTCGATGTTGACACTCAGCCGATTGGCCAGCCGTCCCAAGCGATCAATCAGGAATGGATCCGCCCCGGGAATTGCCTTGGCGTGGATATAGCCGGTAAAGCCATACGGCCCGCGCAGCAATTCCAATGCGCGGATCATCTGCTCAGTCGCATAATCCGGACTGCGATCCACCCCGCTGGAAAGAAACAGTCCCTCAATATAGTTGCGCCGGTAGAACTGGATGGTCAGATCTGCCAGCTCTTTGGGGGTGAAAGCAACTCGGGGCGTATCGACGCTTCGCCGGTTGACACAATAACGGCAATCAAAGACACAGCGGTTGGTCATCAGCACCTTGAGCAGTGAGATGCAGCGCCCGTCTGCCGACCAACTGTGGCAGATGCCGCAATCCGCCGTACTGCCGATACCACTTCCACGCGGCGCGCTGTCGCCGGCTCCCGAAGAGGTACAGGCGACATCATACTTTGCCGCATCGGTGAGAATTGTCAATTTTTCCAATAAATCCACCTGATCCACCCCCGCAACAACAAAAAACAGCCCCGCAGATCGGCGGGGCCGCACAAAATTTCTCAAGCGTAATGAAAAGGCCTGTCCCACTCAAACACCGTAAAAATAGGCCAGCGCCTTGGCAATTTCCTCGATCGGCATCTGCACCTCCTGCCGGTACCAGATCGCCCGCTCAATCTGACGCCGGCAAAGTCCGCCGCCGAGTCGTCTGCGCAGATACTCCCATTCCCAATCCGCCATCTGTTCTTCCTCCTCACGCAGCGCGGCGGACCGTAGGAGATCCATCCGGTAATTTGGGGGTGTGCGCTGCGGATCTACTGACCGAACGGCGGACAATCGGGCGGGAAAGTCCAGCGGAAAACAGCTGCCAGCCTGCAAAGAAGAAAACGCCCGCCAGAGGGAGCCGATAAAGGCTGTCACTAACCGAAATGCTCACTCCATCCAGCGCCATCATCCCGGCCAAAGCCGCAAGAATCCCCAAAAGATTCAAGATGTTATATTTTAAAGTCTGACGCAACCGTTTCATTCGACTTTCCTCCTTCGCAGGCAATGCCGCTCTCGGTTTCTATGGCTTTATCATAATACAACTGTTGGTTGTTGTCAAGTGTTATAACAATTAATTTTTGTTTTAACAACTTTAGTTTTTCTTCTTCCCCTTTACAATTACAACAAATAGTTGTATACTATGGGTAGAACTACAAGGAGGTGTTGTCCTTGTTCGCTGAGACGCTGCGCAGACTGCGCCGTGAACGCAAGCTCAGTCAGGGGGCCTTGGCCAGCGCACTGCAGATTACCCAGCAGGCAGTGGGAAAATGGGAGACCGGACGCAGCCAACCGGACCCGGAGATGCTGCGCCGTGTGGCAGATTTTTTCGAGGTCAGTGTTGACACCCTTCTCGGCGGGGGATCTTTTTCGTCAAGGGTGTCCAGCTATTCCGCCGCTTCAGAGCATCTCATTCCGGTAGTCGGTACCGTGCGAGCCGGTTTTGGTGCGCTTGCGCTGGAAGAAGACTGCGGTGTAGAATATGCCCGGGTCAAGGATCCCGAGAATTATTTCTATCTCATCGTCCGCGGCAACAGCATGGAGCCGCGGATTCAGGACGGGGATTTAGCGCTGGTACACCGCCAATCGACATTGGAAGATGGGGATCTCGGTGTCGTTGTCTTTGGGGAGGACGGCGAGGGGACACTCAAAAAATTTATCCGCCGCGGCAACGCGGTGATTTTGCAGCCCTTTAATCCGGAGTATCAGCCGCAGGTGCTGGTCGGCGAGGAACTGGATCAGCTCTATATCGCCGGAAAGGTTGTTGAGACCAAAGCAAAATGGTAATTTGAATCAGACAAAAAGGCGCGCACAGTTAAAAAACTGTGCGCGCCTTTTGTCCTATCTTTCAGATCATCGCCATTTTTCTCTTCCCAATAAGGAGAGCGCTCGAATAGTATGCTTTTCATGAGCCGGATTTCACGGGGTCGCTTTATCTTTTTGTAGTCTTCTGCAAAGGAACATCTCAAAGAGCTCTGCCACAACGGGAAGGCGCTATTATGCAATCAGTCAAAATCCAGAACACTACCCGCACCACAGGGCTGATAGGCTCGGCAGTGTTCTGAAAAGAGCGCAAGCGCCGCTGCACCGGTGCAATGACAGACTGCAGCCGTTTGCAGCGAAGGATGTTTGTTGAAAAATTGGATGGTTGCCATCGCGCGTTCCGGTCCGCTCGCCTTGAGATGGGTTCCGCCGATCACTGCAACCACCGGCCTGCTCAGCCGCTCCTCGGCGGCGAGCACCATATTGCAAACCCCACTGTGCGCGCAGCCCGTCAGCAGTACCAGCCCATCCTTGACGGGAATCGCGAGGGCGAGTTCATGGTAAAACTCATCGCGTACCAATGCCCCGCCGCGCTGCTGTCGGAATTCTTCCAGCATCGGCTCAAAGAAACAGCGCCGCTCAAACCGGGACAAAAGTGCGATCCCCGGCTCATCTGCAAAGGGGTAAAAAACCGGCGCCTCGATATACTTATGGGGCACCCTGCGGCGGATCAGTTCCCCATCGGTCAGTCCACAGCCCGTCGAGGTGAGGCTGCCATCCGCCCGGCGGTGAAATACCGACCAAAGCACATCGGAAGAGAGATAGAACCGATAGTTTTTATCAGGTCTGCGATCGAAAAAAAGCGGCATGGAAAGCCCGTGATCGTAATGATTATGAGATAAGATCACAGTATCTGCGCTCGCAGCATCTACCCCTAATGCATCTGCATTCGAGAGGAAGAGGTCATTCCATCCGGAATCCATCAGAATCTTGTGATGCTCTGTCTCGATCAGCACCGAAAGCCCGTCCTCCGGCGCAAGATCGGGACGCATGGAGGTGTTTTCTGACAAAATTATAACTCGCACCATGGTACCTTCCTCCTCGTTTTTTACCGCACTGCATCTTGCAGAATGCCTCGGCGCGGTTTTGTCTTTAGTATATCATAAAGTCTCCAACAGTACATAGCGCGCAGGCACTTTCAATCAAAACAGATAAGAACTTTTGTGGACATGGCGGCAATTATTTTCACTGTAAAATGGTTCTCTCTTTTGCAGTTTGCTTCCGGATAAAAAACCTTGAAAAAGCGAAGGCAACACATCGAATCGCTTTTATTCCAAGTCTTTGCTGTTTCCTCTTCGCCAAATTTTTGCTGTCAGGCTTGTGTAAGAAAGAACCCCCGACTCAAAAAAGCGATACTGCTTTCTTGATGTCGGGGGTTCTTCTTTTTCCCCGTTTTAGGGGAATATGTTCAGCTAGAAAAGATCAAAGATCCCGAATTGCTCCAACCGGGCAATTCTTCACGCACTCGCCGCAGGCAGTGCATTTCTCCGGGTCGATGCGGGCGAGGTTGTTTTCGACCTTGACCGCTTCGCTCGGGCAGACCTTGACGCACTTCATACATCCGATGCAGCCAACGGTGCAGGCCTTGCGGGTCGCAACACCCTTTTCCTTGTTGGAGCAGAGGACAGCCGGCGCGGCGCTGACCGGCCGAACAGCGATAATCCCCTTCGGGCAGGCCTTGGCGCACTCGCCGCAGCCGGTGCACTTATCCGGATCAACCACCGAGACGCCATCCACCACATGGATCGCATCGAACTTACATGCTTTGACACAGTCGCCATATCCCATGCAGCCAAAAGAACAGGCCGAGGGACCGCCGTACAGGGTGACAGCGGCACAGGTCTTGAGGCCCTGATACTCATACTTGGTCTTGACCTTATCACAGCTGCCCTGACACTGGACAACCGCCCGCATCTTCACCGCAGTGCCGGCCTCGACACCCATGATCTTGGCCACGGCGTCCGCACACTTCTGGCCGCCGGGCACACAGCGCCCGACCTCGGCCTCACCCGAGACGATTGCCTTGGCGTAATCGGCGCAGCCGGCAAAACCGCAGGCACCGCAGTTTGCACCGGGCAGCGCTTCAGTCACTTCGCCAATGCGGGGATCCTCTTCTACGGTCAGATACTTTGCGGCAATTACCAGAATAGCCGCGCCGATCAAACCGAGGCCCGCAACGATTCCAATCGCTAATACGATACTCATATCTCAGATTTCCCTCCTTACATCCCGAAAATGGTCTCGATCAGACCGCCAAAGCCGGTAAAGGAGAGGGACACGATGCTCGCCGCCACGAGGGTGATCGGCAGCCCTTCAAACGGTTTGGGAGGCTGTGCATCCTCCAGCCGCTTGCGCACACCGGAGAACAGAACCATTGCGAGCATGAAGCCAAGCCCTGCACCCAGCG
Organism: uncultured Pygmaiobacter sp.; assembly: GCA_944388335.1. Lineage (GTDB taxonomy): Bacteria > Bacillota > Clostridia > Oscillospirales > Ruminococcaceae > Pygmaiobacter. Next base: position 6,371 of record CALXIJ010000047.1, on the reverse strand, counting down.
CGCAGACGATACTCTCGATATAGTTATATCCATTGTCGAGATTCAGAATGGTGACGCCGAGAATGGTGCAGTTTGTGGTGATCAGCGGCAGATAGATGCCCAGCGCTTTATACAGCGGAGGCATAAACTTTTTCATGATGGTCTCCAGCAGCTGAACCAGAACCGCAATGACCAGAATAAAGACAATGGTCTGCAGATAGGCCAAACCATAGGGCTCGAGCAGGTAGGTGTAGATCGGCCAGGTGGCAAGGGTCGCCACCACCATGACAAAGGTGACGGCGGCAGACATTCCCACCGCGGAATCCAGCTTTTTCGAGACACCGAGGAAGGGGCAGATGCCGAGGAATTTGACCAAAACATAGTTGTTGGTCAAAATCATGCTAAAAAAGATAAAGGCAAGTTTTGCAGCCATTATTCACATCCTCCTTCCCCGTGGCAGTTCTTGCTGTTGGGGCAGCCGGCACAGCCCATCTTTTCGGGATCTGCGTCGACCTTTTTGCCCTGCTTCTCATCAACGAAGATTGCAAGCGCCATCAGAACGCCAAAGACGAAGAATCCTCCCGGAGGGCTGGCGAGGATTGCCATCGGCTCGATGCTGGAGGGCAGGATCTGGATACCGAACAGGGTACCAGCGCCCAGCAGCTCCCGGACAAATCCCATCAGGGTCAGTGTCAGGGTAAAACCAAGTCCCATACCAAGGCCGTCCAGCGCAGAATCCAGAACGCCATTCTTGCTGGCGAACATCTCCGCACGGCCGAGGATGATGCAGTTGACCACGATCAGCGGCAGATAGACGCCCAGTGCCTGATACAGCGGCTGGACAAACGCCTGTACCAACATCATAACAATCGTGACAAAACCGGCAATGATGGTGATAAATGCCGGGATACGCACCTTGTCGGGAATGATCTTGCGGCAGGCGGAAATTGCCATATTCGAGAAAATCAATACGAAGGTAGCTGCCAAACCCATGCCGATACTGTTAAAGACCGCAGTGGTAATTGCCAGTGTCGGGCAGGTGCCAAGCACCAACCGCAGGTTCGGGTTTTCCTTCAGCAGACCATTTGTGACGATCGCAAGTTTGCTCTGTTTCTTTTCCATCTCTGATCAGCCCTCCTTCACCGTCTGATAGGCTGCCATCGCGGAATCCACCACGGTGAAAACAGCGTTGGAGGAGTAGGTTGCGCCACTGACTCCCGCGACCTCACTCGACCCGGTCTTGCCCTTGAACAGGTCGGTGAAGGAGCTCTCCATCACCTTTTTGCCGACACCGGGGGTCTCATCATTGTCCATGACCTGAATCGCCTCAATCACGCCGTCGGCATTGATTGCGACCATAACAGGCACATCGCCGCCGTAGCCCTTAGACGAACCGGTGATCACATAGCCTGCGCCGTTATCCGCAGCCCAGACCTCACTAACAACATCATCAGAATACTCCACCTGCGTAAAGGCGTCTGCCTCGGGCAGCAGCGCAATTCTGTTGGCATCTGCTTCCTTCTTCGCATTGGCGTCGATGACCGGCTGGGTGATCGAATGGGTGACCGCCAGAAGGCCGGATACCACAAAGCAGATAATGGTCAGCACCAGAATCGGGCGGACAATATTCTCAAAATTAGAATTATTTTTCATTTCTTTTTTGCACCTCCCAGCGGTTTCTGGCGGGTGAGGTCATTGATATAGGGAACAAAGACATTCATCAGAAGGATCGCGTAGGAGACGCCCTCTGCAGAGGCCGCCCAGAAGCGAATCGCACAGGTGATGATACCGAGCCCCAGCCCGAAGACCAGCTTGCCGGTCAGGGTGTATGGGGAGGTGACGTAATCGGTCGCCATGAAGATTGCGCCCAGCATCAGACCGCCCGAGAGCAGCTGAACCAGCGGTTCCTGTCCCGCGATCAGGCTGATGACTGCAACCGTGGCAAGATAGGTAACCGGAATCACAGGGGAGATGACCTTGCGGGCAACCAGCCAGATCCCGCCCAGCAGCAGCGCTGCAGCGCAGGTCTCGCCCAAAACGCCGCCATGGACGCCGAGGAACAGCTGCAGCAGCGGAAGGTCGGCATTGCGGGTCGCCACCAGCGGAGTCGCACTGGCGAGTGCATCCACCCCGCCCTCAAAGGTGGGGAACGCATAATTGGTCATCCGACCGGCAAAGCTGACCGCCAATACGATACGACCGACGATAGCCGGGTTTGCAAAATTGTGGCCCAGTCCGCCGAACAGCTGTTTTACAATGACAATCGAGACAAATGCGCCGATCACAGCCATCCAGAACGGGAAGGTCGAGGGCAGGTTGAAGGCCAGCAGGATACCGGTGACCACCGCTGAGAGGTCTCCCACCGGGATCGGCTTTTTCATGAGCCGGCAATACAGATACTCAAACGCGACACAGGCAATCACCGTCACCGCGATGAGCAGCAGGGCCCGCAGGCCAAAAATGATACCGCTGGCAATGATCGCCGGGCACAGTGCGATGATCACATCCAGCATAATTTTTTGGGTCGAGGAGTTGTCCCGGATATGGGGCGAGGCCTTGACCAGCATATTATTGTTCTCCATCCTTACTTTTTCGCCCCTTTCCGCAGCATTGCTTTTGCCAGCCGCATCGTTTCGGTAACCGGACGCTTGGCCGGGCAGACATAGCTGCAGCTGCCGCACTCCATGCACAGATCCACCATCAGATTGTTCAGCTCAGTCAGGTTATGGGCATTGTACGCCTTGGCGATAATGACCGGAGAGAGCCCAATCGGGCAGGTCTCGATGCAGCGCCCACAGTGGATGCACTCGCCCACCGGAGGCAGTTTGGCTTCCGCTCTAGAAAATACCAATACCGCATTGTTCTGCTTGAGGATCGGGAAGGAGGTATCCACCACTGAGACACCCATCATCGGACCGCCGGTGACGATCTCTCCGATTTCCCCCTTTAGTCCGCCACAGAAATCCAGCAAATTTTGAATCGGGGTTCCGACGATGACGTTCAGGTTGCGCGGCTCGCCCACAGCACCGTCCACTGTCAGCCGGCGGGAAACCAGCGGCATGCCGGTGCGCAGATACTTTGCCACAAAGGAAACACTGGACACATTCATCACGATGCAGCCCACATCACTGGGCAGCCCGCCGCGGGGCACCTCCCGCCCTGTGCAGTTCTCGATCAAGACCTTCTCTGCACCCTGCGGATATACACTGGGCAGCGGCTTGACCGTGATCGAGGGATCTCCCTTGCTGAGCGCAAACATCGTGTCGATCGCTTCGGGCTTATTGCGCTCGATGCCGATAATGACACTCTTAATCCCCAGCCATTTCTTGACCGCTAGGATTCCGTCAATAATATCCTGCGGGTTCTCAATGAACTCCCGGTTATCCGCGGTGATATAGGGCTCGCACTCTGCGCCGTTGATAATGAGGGTATCAATGATGGAGAGATCCTTCATGGTCAGCTTGACCGCAGTGGGGAACCCAGCGCCGCCAAGTCCCACCAGACCACTATTGCGGATCGCGGTGGTAAAGGACTCATAATCATTGACCTTGGGCGGTGCAATCTGAGGATCGACCGTCTGCTTTCCATCCGAGGTAATCTCAACCGCCGGCACCCGGGCACCGCTTGAAATCTGCAGTTCCCGGATATCGGTCACCGTTCCGGACACACCGGAATGGATCGGAGCCGAAACATACCCCTCTGCTCTGCCGATCAAGGTGCCGACATAGACCTGATCCCCTTTTTTGACAACCGGCACCGCAGGGGCACCGATGTGCTGCTGCATCGGCAGCAGGATCTTTTCCGGCACAGGCAGATCCACCGTGGAGATGTTCTGCGTGTTTTTGTTGTGGGGCAGATGGGCACCCTTCGCCGCACGCTTGAAAACATTTTTCATCACGTGAACTTTCCTCCTGTTCTTTCTTTGGGCACATCTGGTAAAAGATGTGTCCTTTTCTCGGCTAATGTTCCTTCCATCCGCACCGCTTCCCGGACGGTGCGATGCAACCCTAATGTATCTACACCATATTAGGTTACATAGTTTACATTATACCTTCTTGCTTTTCTATTTACAATTAAAACCGTAGATTTTCCGCTTTGTGACCTTTATTTTGTCCTTTTGATTCTCCTTTTTCACCTTTTGCTGCTTTTTTTATCTGGATATGTTACAATATACAAAAGTAAACTCTCTTTTGTCCCGGTTTTGCCGGCAGATACAAAAGGAAATCCATCTTAAGAGGTGACAGCCTTTGTCAATGCTGGTCAGCTATACCCAAACTCCGATGGTTCTCGATGCGGTCGGGGCACTCAAAGTGACCCATTATTACGGCCGCAGCGCGTTGGATGATGTCTACACCTATCTGCGCGCTTTTGTCCTGCGCGGCGACCTGATCTTCAGCTTAACCGCTTTTGAACAAACCCCTCCCGCAGAAAGCAGAATCGCCGTGGCCTTCCGCTTTCTGCCGGAAAAAGACCCGTTCTTTTATCTCACCGTTGGACCCGCCTGCCCCGTCGAGGCGTTCCTTTCCGGATCAAACGGCATGGTCTCCCTCTCTCTCCCTCAGCAGGGCAACCGGTTTGGCGGTTCCGATGAGCAGGGCTTTTATTGGGGATATGAATTTTGCCTGCCAAGCAGTTTCCTTGCAAAGATGGGGGCCAAACTCCTTCCGGGCAGCGTCTTTACCGGGAATCTGTACAAATACGCCGTTGGAGAATCTGCGTTTGGCGCGGCATTTCCCTGCGACCCGTCACTTGGTTTCCCTCGCGGAGAAAATTTTGGCGAATTTGTAGTTGTTCCCTACTGAACTTCGTTTTATCCATTAGGAGATGCAGGCTAATCGAAACGGATATTTTTCCGCTTTGATTCGGCCTTTCAAAACACAAGACAAGGGGGATTGTATGATGTTAAAAGGTTTTTTTAAGGTTTTCCTTCTGTTTGCCGGTCTCGCTGCGGCAATCGCCGGACTCTGCCGCGTCTTCGGCAGCAGTGCAAACGAGTATGTGGAGATCTACGGCGATGAGGATGAGGAGGATGTCTTCTGATTTCCCCCGCATCTTCAAGTAAAATACGGACTGTTTCCCTTGAAACAGTCCGTATTTTTTTGTCCTTCCTCTAAAAAGGAACTCCGTGCGCTTTTCTCACTCAGCTGAGCAGTGCGGCCAGCTGTGCGGGATCCGGCAGATCCGCCGCGGTCTTTCCATAATGTGCATAGAGCAGTCGACAATCCTGATCCATCACAAAGGAAGCCGGCAGCTGCAGTTCATCTCCCTCATACTCACCATGGGTCATCCCTGCCGCCTTCGCCGCAGCAATTTTTTCCACCGCTTTGGCATCAGCCAGTTCCTCCATCGAAGCGGCGGGACGGATCTCAAATTTCTGGTACAGTTCCCCTTTGGGATCGCAGATCAGATCAAAGGGCAGATCTTCCCTCCTCATCTGACCAGCCAGACGCTCCGGATCAGACTGAAGCACAACCAGCATCTGTCCGCCTGCAGCCGTAATCTCATCATAATGAACCTTAAATTGATGAATATCGTACTGGCAAAGGGTACAGCCATAATACCGCAGAAAGAGCAGCGCAGTCTTGGGCGCACGCGCAGCCGTCTCGCGCAGAGTGCGGTCCTTCTCGAATGGCGTGCAGAAGCTGAAATCGGGCATCTGTTCCCCTACTTTAAGCTGTGGCATACTCTTGCCCTCCTTTTTTGGCGCAGCCTGTATCTTACGCGTTAAACACATATTTATCCAGCCGCTCGAAAGCTTCCTTGACCCGGGAAAGCGGCAGCGCGAGATTCATCCGGATATGGCAGGGTCCGTGGAACGGGCGGCCATCCTGCCAGGCGACGCCGACATCCCAGCCCGCCTTCTGAACCTCTTCGATGCTCTTGCCATGGGCTTCGCACCACTTGGTGCAATCAAGGAAGAGCATATAGGTGCCCTCCGGCTTCGTCACTTCAACTCCCTCGAAGTGCTCTTTGATGTAGTCATATGCAAAATTGATGTTGCCGCTGAGGGTCTCGCAGAGTTCATCAACCCACTCGTATCCCTCGGGCTTGTAGGCGCCAATCAGCGCGTGCATCGACAGGACATTCATCCCGTTGTAGTGGCTCAGAGAGCTCTCTTTGAGGACACGATCATGGATGGTCTTGTTGTAGATAATATGATAGCTGCCAACCAGACCCGCCAGATTAAAGGTTTTGCTGGGCGCGTAGACCGCAACAGTGCGCATACGGGCATCCTCGGAGACCGACTGGGTGGGGATGTGTTTGTGGCCGTTGAGCAGGATATCGGACCAGATCTCGTCCGAGACGACCATCACATCGTACTTTTTGAACAGTTCCATCGCCTTTTCAATCTCCCAGCGCTCCCAGACGCGGCCGCAGGGGTTGTGCGGCGA
>CALXIJ010000046.1 GCA_944388335.1 uncultured Pygmaiobacter sp. | reverse complement strand
CTCCGCTTAAAACTTTATATTTTCCTACTTAGTGGCCTTTTTATGCTGTCCGTACAATCTGGGGCGGTTCACCCCTCCACGGGGCGCATACCGCCTTTTCTTGTTATCCAGCCCTCCGGCTGTATCGGTTGAGCAAAAGTCAGCGTGGATTTGATGTGGTATCTTTAACTTTGGGAAACTCCCGTCTCCCATCGCGAGACCGTTCTCGCTGAAACGCGGAACCGCTCGGCAAGCTCCTCCTGCGTCAGCCCCTTTTCCCTGCGCAGCTGCCGGATGAGCCGCCCAATTTTACACTGGTCCATCTTTTTTCCTCCCATCCTGTCCTCACTGTCAGCATACTTCTTTGCCCTCGAAATGAACAGGACAAGGACTGTCCGCTTGCGGCAAAAATAGCCGCACGAAAAAGCGAAAAAGTTTAAAAAATGGGCGGACCGCTTTGCCGCCGTCCGCCCACATCTGTTTTATCCGTCCTGCCGAAAACCGGACATTTTTATCACTGGTACTGTTCCAGCGCCGCAGCGCCGATCACGCCGGCATCATTGCCCAGCGCCGCCATCCGCAGCGCAGGGGCAAAGGTCTCGCCGGCAAACACATTCGGCAGCATCGCGTCATACACCCGCCGGCGGAACCAATCACCTTCCTTGCTGATACCGCCGCCGATGACAATCGCGCGCACCCCAAAGGCGTTTTCCACACTGCCGAGGAACTCGCCCATCAGTTCGATAAAGCGATCCACCAATCCCTTCGCCGCGGGATCTCCGGATTTTGCACAGTCGAAAATATTCTTGCCGTTGAGCGCCTCGCCCCGCTCCCGCAGCTGAGCCAACATGCTGTCCGGCGTCACATCGGCGGCGCGATTGGCATCCCGGATCAGCGCGGAGAAGCTCAGATAGGCCTCGGCGCAGCCGCGGCGTCCACAGGTGCAGGGCTCCCCGCCGGCGATCAGGGTGACATGCCCCAGCTCCGGCGCACAGGAGCCCGCTGGGGAAAACAGATGCCCGCCGGAGACAATTCCGCTGCCCACCCCGGTACCGATGGTGATGAGAGCCATCGACTCATCCTCTGCGGCGGCACCGGCAACAAACTCGCCCAGCGCAGCGCAGTCGGCGTCGTTCGCGATCAGGGTGCGGATGCCGGTCTTTTTCTCCACAGCCGGTCCCAGCGGCACATTGTGCCAATCGAGGTTGCCGGCAAAAATCAGGGTGCCGGTGGCCTTATTCATCGCGCCGGGGCTGCCAATTCCGATGCTGCTGACCTGTTCTTTCTGCAGACCGGCTCGTCCCAGCAGGGTGGCGGTCAGCTTTGCCATATTGTCCGTGATATACTCAAAGCCCTTCTCCGCCTGCGTTTTGACCGCGGCTTTGTCCAGCAGCCGGTACTTCTCATCCACCAGCCCAGCGACGATATTTGTTCCGCCCAGATCAATTCCGATGGTATAACTCATCCTTTGCGTCCCCCTTATCCCGCAGCGCGGGAATCATTTCCTTTTATCTTCATTGTAGCATCACCGCAGTCCCCACACAAGCAGATTATCTTGCACAAATTCCATCGGTTTATATTATTATTTTGTCCTGCCGCTTGCGCCGAAATGCGACTGCAGCCGCACGATTTTGAGGGCCGGAGCGACCAAAAAAAGAACAGAGGAGAAGGCGTATTACCCTCTCCTCTGTTCCTCTTTTCGTCAACCGCGCGCGCGATTTTTTTCCTCTATGTACTGGCGGCGCTCCTCCTCGTCGGCAGGCCGGATATGGCCGCTGCCGCAACCGGGGCATTGAACGACCTCACCCTGCCGTTCAAAGACGAACTTGCAATTCTCACAGACATATACCATAACTTTCTCACTTCACCCCGCCAAAAAGTTGAGAGCAGATTCATCGCCAAGCTCACAGGCGATCTCAGCATATTTTCTATTATAATATTGCCGATGGCAAAGTCAAGCGAAAGGGTGTCGAATTTTGGTCTGCAATTTTGCAAAAAAGTCGGTTTATTCCCCACTCAGATCAAAAAATACCGGAGAAAATTGCTTCCTTTTGCGCTTTTTTCTTCTTATTTCACCACTATTTCCCTTTTCAGGGGAGCGGCTCTACTCCGTACCGGGCCGCGTCGATCAAAAACCGGGGCACATCTACCGGTTTCCCGTCCCGCCAAGCAAGGATTGTCAGGTGGTTTGTGTCCGCCTCCGGCTCGCCGCTGTGCCCAACGGTGGCAAAGATCTCACCCCTCTCCAACTGCTGTCCCTCCTCCACCAGAATCTCGCCCAGATGTTCATACCACGAAACGCTTCCATCCGGATGGGAGAGCTGGACATAATTTCCTCCCACCGGATCAAATCCCGTCTGCTGCACCGTCCCCTCCATCGGTGCACAGACGCTGGCCAGAGGATCTGCCGCAATCACAAGGCGCTCGTTAAAGCCCTCTGGATCCCAACCGACAGCGTCATAAACGCCTTGGCCGATCGGAATCACCATATCCAGCGCAAATTCCTCTTCTGTAAGGCTGTCCGCATTTTTCACGACCAGACCGAGCGCCTCGGTGGGGTCGACCGCCTCACCGTCAATCCGCAGCTCAAAGTGGCAAAAGTTACCGGTCGCGTTGCCGGTCGCGCCGACATAACCGATCACCTGTCCCTGCTTGACCTGTTCGCCTTTCTCCACCGTGAATGAACTACAGTGCCCATAGAAAGTCTCCCGTCCATCCCCGTGATCCAGCAGAATCTGAATTCCATAGCCGCCATTATCAACCTTTGCTTCCATCACCGTTCCGTCCGCCGCAGCGAGGATCGGGGTGCCGATCTTTGCTGCAAGATCAATACCGATGTGCTCCCCCGTGGTATATCTTCTCGAAATCCAGTCTGCCCCCTCTTTTACCGGGAAAAGAAGCGGCTGCCGGTCCTCTTCCTCTGTCTTCGACGTCGCTTCTGCCGCCAATTCTCCCGACAAAAGTGTGACAGACTGCGGCTGTGAGGAACTTGTCAATGCGGATGCCGCACAGCCGGAAAGGGCAGCCGCGGCCAGCATTCCGGTTGCAATCAGCACCGTCAGCAACCGGTGGCGGACATTCTTTTTTTCTGCTCTCAAAATCATCTCGAGCCTCCTTTTCAAACTGCGCCCAGCCGCGGAAAAACCGCTTGCCGCAGCCGGTGCGCCTGCTGTATGCATCTTTAAAAGCGCCTCTCCGTAGGCAAACCGATCCTGCGCGCTCATCCCCGAAACCGCTGCCGCATCACAGGCATATTCACAGCTGCGGTCCAGCACCCAAATCAGGATCCATGCAGCGGGATTAAACCAATGGACCGCGGCAGTTGCAAGCGCCGCCCACTTGAGCGGAATATCCCCCGCTCTCCAGTGGCAAAGTTCATGGGACAGGGCACAGCGCAGCGCCGATTCTTCCATTCTTTGCTGCGGCAAAAGGATGATCGGCCGCAGCGCGCCGACCAACATCGGCCCCACCACATCAGGGCCCGACCGAAGCCGCGGCAATTTTTTATTCTGGATGCGAAGTCGTGCCGCCTCCGACTGCAGGCAGTGCAGCGCAGCGGGATCCTCGAGCGGTTCTGCGCTGTTTTTCTGCCTGCGCAAAAAGCGGAGGTACTGTGCTGCAAAGAGAAGAAGCAGCAAGATCATCACCAGCGCCCAGACCCAGAAGGCAGTCATTCTGAGACTGGGCATCGGCGTATCTTGCATCTCTTCCATCATCGACACAGGATCCTGTACACTCTGTGCAATCGGCTGTGTCCCCTGTACAAAGGAGCGCCCAAGCGCGGCAATCTGACCGGAAAAGCTGCGGGTCACCAAGATTGTTTTTTCTTTTCCGCTTCCCCGCAGCATCCCGGCGGGGAACCAGAATAGGAGCATCGTCAAAAGACAGAGGCGGCGAAACACCCGTGCTTTTCCCATCCGCAGCAGCAAGATGCCGCAGACCACCAGCGCCAGCGTTCCAATCGTCCCCGCCAGCGATGCGGGCAAAAGCCATTGTGACAACAGGCGGGTCATTTTAGGTCATCCTTTCGCTGTGTCTCCAGCCAGCTGCGCAGCTCCTCCAGTTCACCGGGGGCAATCTGTCCGCTCTCGCAGAGCGACGCCACCATCTGCTTGACGCTGCCCCCATACACCTGTCTGAGAAAATGCGCGCCTTCCTCCCCCCGATATTCCTCCTGCGTCATTCTTGCAGCATACAGATTTGTCCGGCCGCGCTTAGTCACCGTCAGCATCCCCTTTTCGACCAGACGGGATAAAAAGGTGAGGACGGTGGTGGTCTTCCACTCCCGCTCTCCTGCAAGCCGCTGCCGCAGTTCCTCGCAGGTGATCGGACGTCCCGCCGCCCAGATCTCTTGCATGATCTCCTGCTGTGCCTCGCTGAGCCGAACCGGCATGAACATCATTCCCTTCGTTTGTTCTACATTGTGTAGTAATTATATTCTACGCCATGTAGAACACATTGTCAATCCTCTCAGCTTTTTTCACATTTTGGCATTCTTTCCTTAAAAAAAGGGAGACTCTCAGACAGAGAGCCTCCCTTTCGGCACCGCAGCACAAAAAAGTGATGCTTTGATTTTAGATGGATAATTTGATGTTTGCGTGCCGGTTTATCCGCGGTGCGTCAAGCGCAGCACCGCTATTGTGATGTCGTCGGCACGCCCGGTGCGCCGGCGCACCGCGCCCTCTAGCAGCGTGTCCGCAATGGTCTGGGCCGGCGCGTCGGCCAGACGTTCCATCTCGGCCTGCAGCCATTCATCACCGGCAGCGACGGCGCCGTCGCTGACCAGAACCGCAACTCCTCCGCCGCTCAGCGAGGCCCGCACCGTGCGTCCGACCACCCCGGCCAAAATGCCCACCGGCAGTCCCTCCCCGCCAAGAGCGGAGGCCTTTCCGTCCCGCACAAGATAGGTCGGGGCCGCCCCGGCCTTGAAGATGTCGCAGCGGCCGGTGTAAAGATCGGCACTGAGCAGATCCAGCGCCGCCCCGGAATCCTCCCCCTTGAGGGAGAGTGCCACATTGACCAGCTTTGCCGCGGATTCCCCCTCAAACCCGGCATCAATCAGCTGCCGGCTGAGATTTGCTGCAAGCGCACCGTCCACCGCGGCCGCCTTTCCGGTGCCCATCCCATCGCAGAGCAGCAGATGGGCTCGTCCCCGCGCATCACAGAAGCTCTGCACAGCATCGGCGGATACATCGCCGGATGCGCTCTGCCCGGCAAAGCCGAACTCCGGCTCCAAGGGGGCGGCCTCCCAAAATTCCAGCCAGCTTGCCGTCCCTTTGGCCGACTGTCTGCCGCAGGCGAGTTTTCTTTTACAGCAGGCCGAAACCTCGGTGCACAGTTCCCGCAGTTCGGCATCCGACAGATTCACCCGCGGTAGACGGACACTCACCCGGCAGCGTCCGTCTCGGGTGAGTGCGGCGCGGACTTCAAGTGGGGACAATCCGATCGAACTGAACAGCTCCTCCACCCTGCGTGCTCTGCGGGTGTCCTGTGCCGTCTCCTCAAACAGTTCTCCCGCCAGTTGGCAAAGCGCCTCGCTGAGTGCGGCATACTGTCCGGTCAGGGCGCTGCGCAGCGCACCGGTGCGGGCTGAGGCTGCGCGGCGGGCGAGATAGTCGTCGTAGTACCGGTTGATTGCTCCTGCCAGAACCGCCGGGCGCAGGCAATTTTCCGCCAAGGTGTGGGGCAGATCCTCTGCTCCCACCCGCTCGCCTTTGCTCAGACGATCTCTCACCGCCGTCAGCCCGTCCAAGGTGTCTCCGCAGTGCGCCACCCAGCAGCGCATCCGTCCCGCACAATCGGCACAGGGGCCCTCCGCCACCTTATCATACAGTCCGTTGAGGGTGATCTGCGGTCCGGGCAGCCGGCTGCAGACCTGATCCACGGTAGTGCCCACCTGACAGAGCGCCTCACTGAGTGCGTAGAGCCTGCCGCCGAGTTGGCCGCTGAGCGCCACATCGCCGAGGGTGTTCTCCTCCCTGCGGCGGGCCAGCGCCGCAAAGGCACGGCGGGGCATCAGCAAAAAGGCAGCCGCAGAACAGCCGGCCCCCGCGAGATACCACAGTGCCTGCATCGGATCCTGCGCACCGAAGACCCCCACACAGGAGGCGGCGAAGAAGCAGCCCGCCATCGCCGGGCGTCCCTGATCCCGAAAAGCCGCAGCAGCGATTCCCACAGCGGCCAGTCCCAGCCTCATCCATCCGGCCTGCGGGTGATGCAGATAGATGCCCACGGCGCCTGAAATCCCCGCCATCGCAGCGGCGCCCGGTTCCGATCTGCCCAGTGCCAGAATCAGAATTCCCAAAAGAACCGTACCGAGATCCGCCCCGCCAAACGGCAGACGGGAAGCCGAGGCGGACGCGGCAATCAACAGCACCGCCGCCGCGCCCTGCACCGATGCCGGCATCTCCAGCAGCGAGCGTCCGGCCAGCAGCGGATCTAAAGCGATTGACAGCATCATCGCAAGACCAATCGCCAACATGCCCTCCGCAATCGCGCAGAAGATCCGCAGCGGTCCGTCGCCAAGACGGACCGCGATGAAGAGCGATGCTGCGAGCAGCACAACCCCACCGGCCAGCGAGGCCGCGGCTGCCGGCTCGATGCGGTGAGAGGATTTTGCGAGTGCGATTCGCACCCCGGCGGTCGCGAGAATCGCCGCGAGATACTGCCCGCTTGTCGGGAAGGACAGGCTCAATGCACTGCCCATAACAGCGCCTGCCGCCGTCGAGAGAAGCAGGCGCTGCGGAACCCCTGCCACCATCGCCACACCGAGGGGGGCAAGCGTTCCCAGCAGGGTCGTTCCCCCGGCCAATGCACCCGCCGCTGCGGCCGCCAGCTGCAGCAGCACCGGAGCGGCCTGTTCCCATCCGCGCCTCAGGCTCTGGCCCAGATGCAGCGCGCGCAGTCGTTCCTCCATAGTTGGACATCCCCTTTCCCTGTGACGGATTCCTCCGTCTGTCCCCCCATTATATCAGCTTGTCCGCGAAAAACAGGGCGAATGCTGGTCCCTGATTTTTTCCTCCTGAAACAAACCTTGGATACCGTTCCCTCATGACCCGACAATTTTGCCCAAAAGCGTTGATTATCTCAACTTTTCGCCCTTTTTTACAGTTCGTTCATTCTTTTTTTGTGCATTCTCTGCTAAAATGAGAGAAACAAAATTGCATTTTTCAACAAAGGAGGCCGATCAGAATGCCGGAGCATTTTATCCTTTTTGATCGGGTGTGCAAATATTATCAGATGGGGCAGACCCAGATCACCGCAGCGGATGAAATCAGCTTTTTTGTCGAGAAGGGGGAGTTCTGTGTCATCGTCGGCCCCTCCGGTGCCGGAAAAACCACTGTGCTGAACATGCTTGGCGGGATGGACCGCTGTGACGGCGGGCAGATCCTGCTGGACGGCGCCAAGATCAGCAGCTACACCCCAAAGCAGCTGACCGCCTATCGGCGCTATGATGTGGGATTTGTCTTTCAATTTTACAATCTGGTGCAGAATCTAACCGCGCTGGAAAACGTTGAACTCGCCAGCGAGATCTGCCGGGATCCCCTGCCCGCAGACGAGGTTTTAACACAGGTCGGGCTCGCTGACCGGATGAACAATTTTCCCGCACAGCTGTCCGGCGGAGAGCAGCAGCGGGTGGCGATTGCCCGCGCGCTGGCCAAAAATCCCAAGATTCTCCTCTGTGACGAGCCGACCGGCGCGCTGGACTACAAAACCGGCAAGCAGGTGCTCGGGCTGCTGCAGGACACCTGCCGCAACACCGGGCGCACCGTCATCGTCATCACCCACAACAGCGCCCTGACCGCGATGGCCGACCGGGTCATCCGGATCAAGAGCGGCAAAGCGATCTCCAACGAGGTCAATCCCCATCCCATTCCCGTGGAAGAAATCGAGTGGTAAACCTTGAAAAAGACATTTCGAAAAAATATTATTAGGACCATCCGCTCCACCGCCAGCCGCTTTTGGGCGATCTTTGCGATTGTCGCGCTGGGGGTGGGCTTTCTTGCGGGACTGCTCTCCGCCACGCCGGATATGCGGTATTCGGGTGATCTGTATTTTGATCAGACCCGGTTGTTCGACCTGCGGGTGACCGGTACCCTCGGCGTCACCGACGAGGACCTCAAGGCGCTGGAAGAGATCGACGGAGTCGAGAGTGTAATGCCGGCCTATTCCGCCGATCTGTTGGTGGACACCCCCGAGGGGGACACCGTGGTCACCCGGATCCACAGCCTGCCCGATGGAGAACTGGACAGCAGCCGGGAGGACTGGCTCAACCAGTTCACACTGGTCGAGGGGCGTCTGCCGGAGGGCGAGGGGGAATGCGTGGTTGAGGCCGGCAGCGCACTGGCCGGAAATCCGGCCAAGATCGGCGACAAGCTCACCGTATCGGCGGATAATAAGGATCCCGAAGATACCCTCGCCTGCATGACCTATGAGGTCGTTGGAGTTGTGGAGAGCAGCTACTATTTCTCCTACGAGCGGGAGCCCGCCAGTGTGGGCAGCGGCTCGGTGGGGATGGTGCTGTATGTCCGCAGCGAAAATTTTGATCTCGATGTCTACACCGATCTCTATCTCTCGGTTTCAGGTGCCGCCGAACTGGAGGCGCCCGGCGAGGCGTATGAGTCGCTGGTCCAGACGGTCAGCGATCGGATCGAGGAGATCAGCGGCGCCCAGTGTGCGCTTCGTCTGGAGGAGGTCCGCGCCGACGCACAGGCCGAGCTGGATGACGGCTGGGCGGAATACAATGATGCGAAGGCCGAGGCCGACGCCGAATTTGCCGACGCCCGCACCGAGCTGGATGACGGCTGGGCAGAGCTTGCGGACGGGCAGCGCGAGTTGGAAGACGCCCGCAAGAAATTGGAGGATGCCCGCGCCGAGCTGACCAGCGGAGAGGCGACCCTTGCGGCAAATGAGGCCAGCACCAATGCACAGCTCGCAGAGAACCGTCAGTTGCTGGATGATGGATGGGCGCAGCTTGAGGCCGGCAAACAGCAGTTGGAACAGCAGCGCACCCAACTGGAGGATTTCCGCACCCAGCTGGAAGAAGCCAAGGCCGCACTGCCCACCCTAGAGGAAAACGCCGATGCACTCGCGTCCGGCATCCCGGCGCTGGAGGCCGCAGCGGAGCAGGCGAAAACCGACACCCAGTACGACGCGCTCGAAGCGGCCTATCAACAAGCGGAGGAGACACTTGCCGCAAACGGCGGATATGGCAGCTACGAGGAATGGTACGCAGCACAGCCTGACGCCGCACAGGCCGCGCAGGATGCGCGGGATGCCGCAAAGGCAAACTTTGACGCGGCCGCTGCGATCGTCTCGCCTCTCTTGGAACAGGTCGAGCAGGCCCGCGGACAGCTGGATGCTCTGCGCGCTCAGATTGCAGATCTCACCCAGATGATCGCGAGCGGCGAGCCCCAGATCGCCGCCGGCGAAGCCGCTCTCGCCGAGGGGGAAAAGACGCTGGCAGAAAAGGAGCAGCAGCTCAATGAGGGGGAGTCCTCCTATGCCAGCGGAGCAGCCTATGCGCGCAGCCAGCTGGACGCCGCGCGCGCTAAGATCCAGAGCGGCTGGGCCGAGGTCACAAGCGGGGAACAGGAGCTGGCCGATGCGCAGGCAGAGATTGACGACGGTCGCGCCGAGCTGGAGGACGGGGAAGCGGAATACGCCAAAGAAAAGGCGGATGCCGATGCCGAACTCGCAGACGCGCTGGCCGAACTGGAGGACGGGCAGGCCGAGATCGATGATCTCGAGCTGCCGGAGTGGTACATTCTGGATCGCGGCACCAATGTGAGCTATGCCTCCTTCAAATCCAATATTGAAAAGGTAGAGGCGGTCGCCAAGGTCTTTCCGATCTTCTTCTTCCTTGTCGCCGCGCTGGTGGTGCTGACCACCATGACCCGGATGGTGGAGGACGAGCGGCTGCAGATCGGGACGATGAAAGCGCTGGGCTATGGGAAAGGCGCGATCGCGGCAAAGTATGTCATCTATGCGCTGGCTGCTTCGGTATCCGGCGGAATTGCCGGTCTGGCGATCGGGTTGACGGTGCTGCCCACCGTCATCTGGAATGCCTACGAGGTGATGTACCGGTTGCCGAAGATGTACTGTCTGTTTGACCCGGCGCTCTCGCTGATCGCCTGCGGGACAGCGGTTCTCTGCACACTGGCCGCTACCCTGAACGCCTGTTGGGCGGCGCTGCACCAGCAGCCTGCCGGGCTGATGCGCCCCCGCGCCCCACAGCCGGGCAAGCGGATCCTGCTTGAGCGAATCGGATTTTTCTGGCGCCGCCTCACCTTTACCTACAAGGTGACCGCACGCAACCTGTTCCGGTATAAAAAGAGATTCTTTATGACGGTGATCGGCATCTCGGGCTGTACCGCGCTGCTGGTGACCGGATTCGGACTGCACGACTCGATCAGCGATATTGTCAACCGCCAATTCGGGGACATCTTCCTCTATAACCTGACCATCAGCGTCCGGGAGGAAAAAGACCTTGAGGATCCTCAGCTGGTCGAACTGCTGGACGGCGCTTCTTCCAACTGGATGCCGATTCATCAGGAGGAGAGTTCCAACACCTATGGCAACGACACATTCAAGACCTACCTCTTCGTGCCGCAGGACGATGAGCGGCTGGACCAGTTGGTTGACCTGCACACCCGTCTGGGTCAGGAGCCGGTCTCACTCTCCTCGGACGGCATCGTCATCACCGAAAAGATGTCTGAGCGCACCGGAAAAGGGGTAGGCGACACGATAGAATTGCAGAACATGGACAAGAAAACCGGCACCTTCACCATTACCGGCGTGGTGGAAAACTATGTCGAGAACTATGTCTATCTCTGTGAAGATCTCTATACCGAGCAGTTCGGCGAGAAGCCGGAGTACACCAATATTGCGGTTCTGCTCAATGAGGATACACAGGAGAGCCGGGATGCGCTGAGTGCCGAGCTATTTGAACTGGATGGGGTTTCCGGGGTCAGCTTTACCGCGGATTTGAAGGCAACCTTCTCCAATATGATGCAGAAGATCGACACGATTGTGGTGGTCATTATCATCTGCGCCGGGATGTTGGCCTTTGTGGTGCTGTACAATCTGACCAATATCAACATCACCGAACGGGAAAAGGAGATCGCCACTATCAAGGTGCTCGGCTTCTTCGATCGGGAGGTAGACGCCTATGTCTATCGAGAATCCATCGCGCTGTCGATCATCGGCACACTGGTGGGACTGGTGCTGGGGGTCTATCTGCATATGTTCGTCATCTATACCGTCGAGGTCGATGCGGTGATGTTTGGCCGCACAATCCAGCCGCTGAGCTATCTGTGGTCGGCACTGTTGACCCTTTTCTTCTCGCTGCTGGTAAACCTTGTGATGCACCGCAAGCTCAAACGGATCAGTATGGTCGAGAGCTTGAAGGCGCCCGAATAATCTATCCTTTCCTCAGAGGGACATCATCTTGTGATGATGCCCCTTTTTTCTTTTTGAGAGATTCTTTTCTGTTTTCACTTGACTTGGTCAAGTTACTGCGATATACTTGACTAAGTCAAGTTACGGGAGGCAATCTCATGTTTGATACCCTTGCTTATTATGTCACGGTATTCCATCGCGCTTTTACAGCCTATACCAGCCGCCGTCTGCAGCAGTTGGGGCTGAATTTCGGCTCGCTGTTTCTGGTAATCTATGTTGGCAAACATCCCGATTGCACACAGGCTGAATTAACCGACGCTCTCAGGCTGGACTGGGGTTATTCCCAGCGCTGTGTCTCTAAGCTGGAGCGAGATGGGTTCCTTGTGCGGGAAAAATCCGGCAGAGCGTACCACCTGCGCTTGAGCGAGCGCGGGCAAGAGGCCTTTCGTGTCAGCCATCAGGTCTTTTTCGATTGGGATCGGCAGGCGCTCTGTGCCCTCACCGACACCGAGCGGGAGCAGCTCTTTTCCCTCCTGTCCAAAATTTCGGCAAAGAAGGCGGATTCTGAATGTACGAATTGATCGAAAGTCCGATTGACTACGGCGGTTTGACCTTAAAAAATCGCATTATCTTTGCGCCGACCACCTTTGGTCTGCCCCAGACGGAGATGATTGCACGTCTTGCAAAAATCGCCGCCGGCGGCTGTGCAATGATCATTGTCGGGGATGTGCCCGTACTTCCTCGTGGGTTTGGTCCCTCCCTCTATACCAAAAAAGGGGCTGCATTTTATCGGGCGCTGGCAAACGCTGTACACGCCCACGGCTGCCGGCTCTGTGCACAGCTGCACCAGTCCGATTCCGATCTGAAAGGAATGCTCCGGTATCTGCCCGGCCTGCTGACAAAGCGCATCTCGCCGCAGCAGCTGCGGACCTTGTTGAATCAACAGGTCGGGCCCTATATTACCGGACTTCCAACAAAGCGGGTGAGGCAGATCACCGATGCTTTCGGCGAAGCGGCGGCGCGTGCAGTAGCATTGGGGTTTGATCTGGTCGAAGTCCACGGAGATCGGATGTGCGGCAGCTTCAGCTCTGCGCTGTTTAACCACCGCACCGACTGCTATGGCGGCAGCGCCGAAAATCGGACCCGTTTTGCGGTCGAGGCGGTGTCCGCCATCCGCCGCCGGTTGCCTGATCTGCCCATCGATTACAAGCTGGCGGTGCGGCAGGAAGACCCCCACTACGGCAATGCGGGTGTGCTGGAGTCCGAGCTGCCTATCTTTGTGCCGCTGCTGGAGAAGGCCGGTGTGACCAGTTTCCATGTGACCCTTGCCGACCACGGGGCACTGAGCGACACCATCCCGCCCAAAAACCACTCGGAATTTGGATCTGAGGGCTGCTTTTTAAAATTCTGCGATGAGGTCAAGGCGCTCACCAAGCTGCCGGTCTGCGGTGTCGGCGGGCTGACCGATCCCGATTTTATTTTGCAGCAGCTGCAATCCGGCCGGATAGACTGTGTTGCAATGAGTCGTCAGCTGATTGCAGATCCCGATTGGCCCAACAAGGTATTCTCCGGCAAAACTGGAGAGATCAGGCGCTGCATCCGCTGCAACAAGAAGTGCCTTGGCGGGATCATGGCCCACCAAGGTGTCCACTGCATTTATGAAAAGGAGACGAAAAAATGAGCTACGCCATTGTTTACAACAGCCGTACCGGCAATACCGAACTGCTTGCCCGCGCCATTCAGGAAGCACTCCCCCCAGAGGACTGTCTCTATTTTGGCCGACCCGACCCAAAGGCGCTGGAAGCCGAGGTCATCTATCTGGGCTTTTGGACAGACAAGGGCCGCTGTGATGAGGAGAGTGCCCGCTTTTTGCAGGGACTGACAGCCCAGCGTGTTTTCCTGTTCGGCACCGCTGGTTTTGGCGGCTCTTCCTCCTACTTCGACCAGATTCTGGACCGCGTACGGGGAGAGCTTCCCCCGCAGGCGGAGGTGATCGGCACCTTTATGTGTCAGGGCAAGATGCCGATGTCGGTCCGAGAGCGGTATGAGGCAATGCCCGAAAGTCCCCGCCGCACCGCGATGTTGGAGAACTTCGACGAGGCGCTTCACCGCCCGGATGGGCAGGACCTCGCAGAGGCAAAGGCGGCCGTTCTCCGCGCGCAGTGATTTATTGAAGCGACCGGCAACCGGATTCTCTGCGATGCCCTTGTTTTTCTCGATCTGTTTCTCTCTTTTTCTGTGCTCTTAAAAGTCTTTTGTTTTTCGGGAATTGGGATTTTCCCGACTGGAATCGTCAGACTGCCCAAATCTTTTTGCAATGATTTGGGCAGTCTGCCGTTTTTTTATTCGCGGATAAAATAGGATCTTCCCCAGCTTGACGCAAGGTGCGCAGTTTTATATTATTATGTTAGACGATATATCGTTTCGCGTAATATTATCCCGCAGACAATAAGGAGAGAAAACAGATGGGTTACAGCGGCGGACCGATGACCGAGGCGATGTACTACATTCTGCTGGCGCTGCTCGAGCCCAGCCATGGCTATCGGCTGATGCAGGCGGTGGGCGAGGTATCCGGGGGCCGGGTAAAGATGGGACCCGGCACCCTCTACGGCGCGCTCGCCCGGCTGGAGGAGGACGGACTGATCTGCCGGGTTGGAGAGCGAGATACGCGGCGCAAGACCTATGCGCTGACCGAGAGCGGGCGTGCGGCATTGGAAACAGAGATCACACGGCTGCAGGCAATGCTGGCGGACTTTGAGCGGATGAAAGGAGGGGTACAGGATGCCGAATGAAGAGAAGCTGCGTCATAGCTGGCGGCTGCACCCGAGTCTGATACTCGAACAGATCGGCGCAGTGGAACACTACTATGAAGAACAGGCCCGCCGCGGGCTGGTGCTGGAAAGCGTCGGCGGATGGTTTGACTGCTTTGCGCACACCGCGCCCTGCGAGATGCGGTATCGGGCCGAGCCGGCGCTTCCCGGTGAGAGGGAGGAGGCCGATTGGGACCGCCGGCAGTTCTATCAGGATGCGGGATGGAATTACCTTGGAACCGCGTCGAATCTGCACTTTTTCGCTTCGCCGGCGGACAGCGGCGCAGAGGAACTGCACACAGACCCTCAGGATTTCGCGCCGATGTTCCGGCGGCAGCGGCGGATGAACTTCTGGTACTCTCTGATCTACTCTCTGCTGATGCTGGCCATTCTTCCCCTGATTTTTTTGAGTTATCCGCCCGAACCGCGGGACTGGGTGTGTCTGGTTTGGATTCTCTTCTGTCTGCTGGTGATGCTTCCCGGGCTGATTCGGGACGGACGCTGGCTGTTTCAAAAGCGGTGGCAGCACCTGCCTGCGATCGATCACAGGGCAAAGATTCCCCGCGGGATCACACTGCGCGCGCGGCCGCTGGCGGCGCTGTTCACCTTAACCGTTGTCATTGCGGCAAACCTTCTCTTTTCGGGGAGCGATCGGATGGGATTTGCGCCGGTCAGTGCGGCCCAAGACGGTCAACTGGTGCTGACCCTCGCTGAAACCGACGGAAGTGATCTTCTCAGCTACAACTATCCGCTGCTCGATCGGGAGAACAACACCTTCCGGGTGACCTTCGCCCCTTCCGGCTATTGGTTCTATGAGAGCGATGAGTCGGCCAAGACGCCGAGCGGTGCGGTCGTTCAACTCTCGTTGGAGCGGGCGAGCTGCCGCAGCGAAAAGATGGCAAAATGGGTTTTTGAGCAGATGCTCGACCGATACGACTGGATGGATGATAAGACCTCCCTTGCGGTTCCGGGCTTCGACGAGGTGCTCCACTGGGGCGGAGAGCCGGGTCGGATCGGCTGGTATTTCGTCCGATCGGGAAATCAGGCAGTCTTTTTTTACTACGAGGGCAGAATGGAAGAGGAGGATCTGCTCGCGCTGCTCGCCGAACATCTCGCCGATGCACAGCAGACTGCATAATCACAGAAAAAAGAGGAAGGCAGCGCCTTCCTCTTTTTTCTCATTCTTTTTCCGGCACAATCTCGATCCAATACCCGTCCGGGTCCTCAATAAAATAGATCCCCATTGCCGGGTTTTCAAAACAGATGCAGCCCATCTCCTGATGCAGCCGATGAGCGGCATCGAGATCGGCGACCGTCACCGCGAGATGGAACTCATCCTCCCCGAGATCATACGGCTGGGTGCGCTCATGCATCCAGGTCAGCTCCAACGTAAAGCCTGTCGCCCCATCTCCCAGATAGACGAGGGTAAAATCCTTTCCCTCCTTGCGGCGCACCTCGGAAAAGCCGAGCGCCTTTTGATAAAATGCAATGCTCTTTTCAAGATCGAGTACATTGAAGTTGAAATGGTTAAACCGAAACTCCATTCTGGTCTCCTCCTTCCCCTGAGTGCAAAAGCAGCGGGGATTTCTTTCTTGCTTCGCTTTTTATAGGATATCACACCCGCGGCTTTCCCGCCAGCAAAAAGTATGGTATAGTATCCTTTGCAGAGAGATTTTCTCTGCTACCAAAACGGCATCCGCCCAAGGAAAGGGATTTTTCAATGCATACGCTCCTCTGGTTTCTCTACTTCTGGCTTTATCTCATCGCCGTGCTTCCGCTCTACTGGCATCTGCGCCATCTTGAAAAGCGGGGCGATCAGTCGCGCTGTGACGCCCTGCTGCGCCGTACCGTCGGCCGATGGGCCCGCCGGCTGATCCGGGCTGCCGGCGCAAAGGTCACGGTAGACGGGCTGGAAAAGATGCCCGCCGGCCCCGCCGTCTATGTTGCGAACCATCAGGGCTATTTTGACATTCCGGTGGTGCTGGGCTATCTCGGTGATGACACCAAACCCCTTGTCGCAAAAAAGGAGATCGACCGCATCCCGCTGATCCGCCGCTGGATGCGGCTGCTGCACTGCGTCTTTCTCGACCGCGAAAATCCACGACATGCGGTTGCCGCTTTGAATGAGGCTTCCGGCTGGGTCGCAAAGGGATATTCGATGGTAATTTTCCCCGAGGGCACCCGCAGCAAAACCGGCGAGGTGGCCGAGTTCAAGGGCGGCGCATTCAAGATTGCCCAGAAAAACAAGGTGCCTGTCGTCCCCTTTGTGATTGACGGCACCGCCCAGCTGATGGAGCGCAATCACTATTTCATCCACGGCGGTCCAGTCCATCTGCGGGTGCTCGATCCGATCGATACCTCCGATTACACCAAGGAGGATTGGCGCGCGCTGCCCGCCCTCTGTGAGCGGCGGGTGCGGGACGCCCTCGCCGCATTGCGGGCGGAACGATAAGTTGTGTTTTTCAAAATACAATCATGGATTTGTTTTCAAAAAGGGGAGGCCTTTTTAGATAAGGCCTCCCCTTTTTTATCTTTTTCTCAATCCGCCGTGATCGCCGCAAAACTGCCCCCTGCCAGACGGCAGAGCGCATCCGGCGCGAGCTCGACCTGAAAGCCAATCTTTCCCGCTGAAACCATGATGGCAGGCTGCTCCTTTGCGCTCTCGTCAAAGACCGTCGGGAACCGTTTTTTCATCCCCAGCGGGCTGCATCCGCCCCGGATATAGCCGGTGATCTTATTGATCTCCGCGACGTGGATCATCGCGACCGACTTCTCCCCCACCGCCTTTGCCGCCCGCTTGAGATCGAGCTCTCGCTCCACCGGCAGGCAGAAAACCGCAAATCCGCCGCTGGCCGTGCGGGTCACCAAGGTCTTGAATACCCGCGCCGGATCCTGCCCCAGCTTGCGGGCCACCCCCGCACCATCGATTACACCGTCTGAATGGTCATAGCTGTGCGGCGTATAGGGCACCTTCTCTTTCTCCAGCAGACGCATCACGTTTGTTTTTTCCTCTTTTTTGGCCATCCCAGCCACCTGCTCTCTTTGAAAATACAAATTGTTATTTTATTTATAAAAATTACAATTTCTGGATCAGTCGGGTAAAGAACTCCACCGTTTTTCCTACCGTCTCCAACGCCACCCGCTCGTTGTCATTGTGGATCAGTCCGCGCTGCTCCGCACTCAGCGCCATCGCCGAGAATTTGAATACATTCTGGCAGATGGCGGAAAAATGGCGCGAATCAGAACAGGCAATCATCAAATACGGGGTGACGATCGCCTCTGGCCATGTCTCGGACACCGCCTTTGAAAGCGTTTTCCACTCCGCGCTGGACAGATCCGCATAGGGGGAAGCATTGGTCCCGTGCAGCACCCGCACCTCCACCGACGGGTCCCCGATCACCCTGCGCAGATGATCGGCAGCCTGCTCGACGGTGGTGGTGTTGATTAGCCTGAGGTTGACGGTTGCGGACGCCTCATTCGGCATGACATTTGCCTGTTTGGAACCGCGAGCCATCGTAAAGGCCATCGTGGTGCGCATCATCGCATTTAGCTCTCCGCCCAGTTTGCCGGCAAGCGCACAGAACAATCCGCCAAAGCACCAGAGATTTGCGAAAATCATCCGAAGGCCAAACGGGGCGTAGGGGCCGACGGTGCGCAGCATCTCCCGCACCGGTGTGGTCAGTTTTGCGGGGAACGGGTGATCCTCACAGGCAACCACCGCACGGCTGAGGATACCGACCGCACTGTGCCGGGGCGGATGGCTTGCATGGCCGCCCTCGCTGTGGGCGATGATCTGAATATCCGCCATCCCCTTTTCCCCGATGCCGACCACCGCCATTGGGCGGGTAACTCCGGGAAAGACGCCTTCCACCACGGCGCCGCCCTCATCGAGTACCATCGCCGGATGGATCCCCCGCTCTTTCAGCACCTCTACCGCAGCAGGCGCCCCGGTTCCGTTGACCTCCTCATCCCCCGCAAAGGCGAAATAGAGATCATTCTGCGGGACAAAGCCCTCTTTGATCAGCCGCTCCGCCGACTCGAGGATCCCCATCAGGGTGATCTTGGTGTCCAGCGTGCCGCGTCCCCAGAGCTCCCCATCAAACACCTCTCCGCAGAAGGGCGGATGCTGCCAGCGCGTCTCCTCTACCGGGACCACATCATAGTGCGCCATCAAGATCACCGGCGCGGCGCTGCTTTTTCCCGGCCAGTGCAGCAGCAGTTCGGTGTGGTCAAGCTGTTCGCATCCGCATACGGCAAAGACATTGGGATAGAGCTTCGGCAGAAGGGTGCGAAACGCCGCGAACTGCGCCTCATCGAATCGGGCCGGATCCGCATTTGACACGGTGGGAATCCGGACCATCTGGGCCAGATGATCTACTGCAGCCTCTTGATCCACTTCGCAGGGCACAGGCGCGTGCGGCGCTCCCGCCTGTGCCGGACGAAACGCGGCCGCGCGGACAACCAGCAGCAGCAAAAAAGCCGCAATGAGCAGCACCATAACCAAAACCGCCATCATCCCGATAACCTCCCTTGCCGCCCTGTCACGGCGGCGCTTTTTCGTTTGTGACAGTATACCACATTTTTTGTTCTGGTGCATCCTTCTGTCCCACACTTTTTTCCAAAAAATCAGTCCGGAAAAAAGCCCATTACAATGCTGTTTTATGCGGCGGGCCGTCTTGAAAGCACCGCAGACCGCTCAGCTTTTCCATGCGCTCGCAAGCTGTTTGACCGAGGCGAGGATTTCTTCTTCGCTCAAGGTACCATAACCCAGTACAATCCCCACACCGGTCAGCCCGGAAGGCGGCGTCCCGTAATGGGAAAGCCCCCACAGACGGACCCCCGCCTTCCGGGCACGATCCACCAGTTCCCGTTCGGTCAATCCCAGCCGGAGAACAGCCACCAGATGCAGCCCCGTGTGCGCGCCAATCAGAGAGAGCCGGGTTCCAAATGCCGCG
Source organism: uncultured Pygmaiobacter sp. (assembly GCA_944388335.1). Taxonomy (GTDB): domain Bacteria; phylum Bacillota; class Clostridia; order Oscillospirales; family Ruminococcaceae; genus Pygmaiobacter. Next base: position 9,169 of record CALXIJ010000046.1, on the reverse strand, counting down.
CGGAGCGCCTTCACGAGCGTATCGCGCCGCCGGCGGTACTGTCCTCTGGCCCGGTTGAGACTGCGGGTAAAATGGCCGCCGGAGAGAAAGCGCGCCATCGTCTGTTGTTCCAGTCTGGAAACCGTACAGGAATACCCTGCAAAACGATCCCGCCAGCGCTCCAGCAGACGCGGCGGCAGCACCAGATACCCAATCCGAATGCCCGGCGCGACGCTTCGGGAGAAGGTGCCGACATAGATCACCTGCCCATGAGGATCCATCCCCTGCAAAGAGGGGACCGGTTTTCCATCAAATCGAAATTCCGAGTCATAGTCATCCTCAACAATCAGCCGGTCCGGATCCTCCGCTGCCCAGCGCAGCAGATCCAGCCTTCTGCCCACCGGCATCATCACCCCCATCGGGAACTGATGCGAGGGGGTGACGTAGACTGCCGTGGCATCGGTTTTTTCCAGTGTTTCCACCCGCAGTCCTGCCTCGTCTACCGGAATGTCCCGGATTGTCAGGCCGCTGTTTTCAAAAATGCGCCGCGCTTTCGGATAGCCCGGCTGTTCCAGCGCGACTGTCCCGCCGAGAAGCGGCGCCAACAGCCCCAGCAGATATTCCATTCCCGCCCCAACCACGATCTGCTCGATGGTGCAGCGGACGCCGCGCAGCTCATGCAGATAGCCCGCAATCGCCTGACGCAGTTCGTTCTCCCCTTCCGCCGGGCCATGATTGAGCAGCGCCGGTGCATCCTCCATGACCTCCCGCGAGAGCCTTGCCCAGATCTTCTGTGGGAAAAGCGACACGTCCACCCCGCTGGTGGAAAACCCATTTTCCGCTATCTGAACTTCTGGAGGTGCCGGCGCGGGGTCGGGCTGGCGCGGCGCGGGAATCAGCGGTGAGATGTCCGCCACATAGATTCCGCTGCGGGGGCGTGATTCGAGATACCCCTCCGCAATTAACATTCCGAGTGCGGTCTCCACCGTGTTCAAGCTGACGCCAAGATTTGCCGCTGCGCTCCGCTTGGAGGGCAGTTTCTCCCCTGCTGCGAGGCGGCCCGCGGCAATTTCCGAGGCAATCCAGCTATAGAGCTGTTGATAAAGCGGCCGGTGATTTTCAGGGTCGAAGGTGATCGGCAGATAGTCCATCCGGTTATCCCCCTTTTATCTGACCTCATTAAAAAAACATTTTTTGGCTATTTTAATGAGGTCAGATTAGCTTTACAATAACGATAGTCCAAACGGACGGCGCTGTCAAGGCACAGCGCAGACGCCGGTCTTTTCCGTCCGGCAAAAGAGAGGGGAATCTTTATGCAAAACAAAACTTCATCCGCATTTACCGTGCGCCGGATGGCGATAACCGGGCTGCTGGCCGCGCTGGTCTTTGTCTTTAGCTGGATGCAGATCCCGATCGGGTCGATCGCCCGGATCCATCTGGGAAATGTCTTCTGCGCACTGGCCGGGCTGTTGTTTGGGCCGCTGACCGGAGGGCTGGCGGGCGGCTTTGGCAGTATGCTCTTTGATCTGACCAATCCGGCCTATATCGCAGAGTGCTGGATCACCTTCCTGACCAAATTCTTTATCGGCTTTATCGCGGGTCTGATCGCCCATCCGAACAAGAAGGTCTCGGTTGGCCGTGACATTGTGGCTGCCTCAGCGGGCAGTGTCACCTATGTCATATTGTATCTCGTCAAATCTTACATCACGATGACTATTGAGGGACAGGCGCAGGGCGCTATTGTGACTCAGCTCTACACCAAGGGGATTACCTCGCTGGCCAATGCGGTGATGGCAGTCATCGCCTCGGTCTTGCTGGCACAGGCGCTGCGGCCGGCACTTGCGCGGGCGGGCATCCTTCCCCAAAAGAAGACCGAAACAAAACAGTAAATCAAAAAGCGGCGGGCTCTGGAAAAGCATTCCCAGTGCCCGCCGCTTTTTTTAATCAAGCAATCTTTTCGTAAAAACCGGAAAAGTCAACGCTATTGCTGAGATCCTTTCCCTCTGTTACGGTAATTCCTTTTCGCTCAAGCAAGAAGGTCATATTTCCCTGCTCCTCGCAGAGGGCGCCGCCATCCTTATAGACCAGAGCATCCCCCTCCACGAGTGTTCCCTTGGCATCAAAGGAAAAATGAACTGTGCCCGCCTTTTCCCCCTCGATGACCTCCAGCGTGACCTGACCGGCACTTCCTCGCTGTTTGGCATAGCTTCCGACCCAAGCCGAGACATCCTGCTCCAGATCCGCCTCGGAGGAAGAAGAGGAGATTGAAGAGGACTGGGAACTGTCTTCGGGCTGCGAAGAGGATCCTGGATCAGATTCGCTCATCGAAGAGATCGGCAGAGAAGCGCTCTGCGGCTCGCTGCTCTCTCCCTTGCTCTGGGAATCATCTGTGCGGAACAGGCTGCAGCCGGAAAGCAGCAGGCAACCGACCAACAATATACAAATTTTCTTTTTCATAAAAATGCACCTCCTGCTCAAACAGGTTGACTCTCTCAGAATATGCCGGTCAATCTGCATTTAAGCCAAATATTTTCTCCAGCACCTGTGCAACGCCGTCCTCCCAGACGGTGGGCGCTTCATACCGCGCCATCTGCTTTGCCTCCGGGGAGGCATTGCCCATTGCAAATCCCATCCCTGCAGCGGCGAGCATTTCCAGATCATTCGGGCTGTCGCCAAAGGCCGCGACCTGAGACCAATCAATTCCCCTGCGGTGCAAAACCTCGCTGACCCCAACTGCCTTCGTCGTCGCGACCGGATAAATATCAAAATGATCCTGCCACTGGCGCGCCCCCTGCAGCCGCGGCTGATTGCGCAGATATGCATAGGCCCGTCCCTCATTGCCGATCAAGAAAGAGCTGAACGGCGGCTCGGTCAAATGGCGGTCACGCCGGCCGGATTCGTCCTGCAGCGGCAGCGGCCGATCGGTACAGCTGAGATACATCTGGCTGATCCGGTCAAAGTCGCGGTACACTCCGTAGCCGCTGGGAAAGGAAAAGCTCAGCGCACCGCCAATCTTATCGCAAAAGGCGGTCAGTTCCTCCACCAGATCCGGTGTAAAAGAGATCTCGTGCAAAACCTGTCCTGCCGCATCGAGGACAATTCCCCCATTGCCGCAGACAAAGTAATCCGCCAAAGTCTCAATCTTCTGCGGAACCAACTGGCGGATGCGCCCGGTGGCGACAACAATCAAAACACCGCGCTGACGCAGTCTCTCAAAGCAGCGCAGCGTGCGTTCTGTGGGCTGATTCTGCCCCTGCCAAACAAGTGTTCCGTCAAGGTCACAGACAACAGCCCGAGGCGGCTGTCCGATTGGATTTTTCATCTCCATCAATTCTCCTCCTGTTTTGCGCCAGCCTGCGTTTTCTCCTTTTTGGCCGAATGGATATGGGGCAGCGGCAGTTCCGGTGCATCAACCGGCGTCTCATCGGAAAAACCTTTAAATCCGCGTCCTAAGACCTCATTGACCTCTGCCACCACCACAAATGCCTTATCGTCCAGCGCTTTGACCACCTCTTTGAGGCGATAGGTCTCCCGCGGGCGCAAAACGGTCATCAAAATATTGTGTTCCGAACCCTGATACATCCCAATGCCATGCTGCAAAGTCACTCCGCGGTGGATCTTTTTCTGGATGGCATCCGCGAGGACACTCGGATCCTTATCACTGATAATATAACACATATTGGCCTTGTCAAAGCCATTGAGAATCCGGTCATTGACCATGCTGCAGACATAAATGGTGATAATTGCATACAGCCCCGCCTCAATATCTCGGAACATGATCATCGCAAAGATGACAACGCTCCCATCCACCGCCAAAAACATCTTGCCGACCGACATCGAGCGGAACTTGGTCTGAAGCAGACGCGCCACAAGATCCGTCCCGCCGTTGGAGGCATTTGACTTGAGGAAGAAAACCGCCCCCACACCGTAAATCAGGCCACCGAAAACCGCTGCGACCAGACGGTTTTCGGTAACGGTCGGCAAAAAGGAGATCGCGTTTAGGATGGTGGCATAGATGGTGGAGCCGCACAGGGTCAGCAGAGTGTAACGCTTTCCCTTGATAAAAAGCGAGAGAAGCAGGAACGGAATATTGAGCAGGAAAATAAAGGTGCCGATGGAGACCGGGAGCACCGAGGACAGCACGATTGCAATTCCCGAAAAACCGCCCGCCGCAATATTGTTGCCCGCCAAAAACAGCTGGATCGCAAAGGCGTAGCAGCTGTTTCCCAGCACAAAATAAAGGAGCCTGCGCAGTTCATTCCCAAGCCGAAACTCATATTTTGCCATCGTCTGCCTCCCTTTGGGCTCCTCGCGGAGATCTGTGGGACCGGAATGGAGCATTGCCGGGCTCCTTTCCATTTGACATCTTCCGACGCAAAGGCGAAGAGCTCACATTCTCTGTCCTCTGCATCCCTCGTTCTTTTCCTTTAGCATATCACGCCGCGCCACCCCATGCAACCGAGATTTTGCCCGCTTTATTTCAAGAGCATTTTTTTCGTTTTTTTGCTTGTGTTTTCACCTATTTTGCGGTTAAAATTCGGAAATTTGTTGACTTGCTTTTTTCTCTTTCTTTCGAACAAAAATACCGAACAGGGCCGGTGTCCCAAGGACACCGGCCCTGTTCGGCTCATTGAATCACATCCTCACAAGGAGGGTGTGTGAATTTTTCCTTTTTAATCTGTCACGCAGTTACTCGATCGAGATCGCGCGCCGCTGCGGTTCCGGAGCGGCTTCTTTCTTGGGCAGAGTCAACTCCAACACTCCATCCTGATAGGAGGCGCGGATTGCATCCTGCTGGATGCTCGACACATCAAAACTGCGGCGATAGGCACCGTAATGGCGCTCGCGGCAGAGGTAGCCGCCCTTCTGATCCTCGCTGTGCTCCTCGCTGTGCTCTGCACTGATGGTCAGCAGATCGCCCTCGATATCCAACTTGATATCCTCTTTCTTGAAACCGGGCAGCTCTGCACTGAGCAGGTAACTGTCCCCCATGTCCTGTATATCCGTGCGGCAACGGAGGGTGGTATTGAACCCACTGTCTCCAAAGAAGCTGTTCTCCATCTCATTAAAAAGATCCATCATCCCACGCGCATTGCGCTCATAAGGCATCAGTCCAAACATAACCATTCGATCTCCTTTCAAATCGTCTGTCAAACTGTTTTTTTCATTTTTTCAGTCAGGCCTTTGCAGCCGTTATTTCGGCACATCGCGATCGACCTTCCTTTATCCTTGCGCCTTTCGGCTCTTTTTTTCTTTCTGTTTACGGCTCTAAGTATACTGCCGATCTATGAACAAAAAGCAGTCAAATTATGAATAAACTGTAAAAAGTTAGCACTCTACATGATAGAGTGCTAACTTTAATTTTTCGTATTATAATGCGGATTATTTGATTTTTTCATTTATTTGCTAATTTATATTTCGCAAATTTTTCCCAGAATTTGGCCGATAGACCCATGAAGCACCAAATCCGCTTTTTCATCTGCCGGAGTGGGGGTTTTATTGATTACAACCAGCCGCGCACTGCGCCGGTAATTGATGAGCCCCGCAGCGGGCCAGACCGCAAGCGAGGTCCCGCCCACGATCAGCAGATCACAGTTTTGGATGGCCTCCACCGACTCGTCAAGCACCTCGGAATCGAGGGGTTCCCCATAGAGGACTACGTCTGGTTTGATGATGCCGCCACAGGGACAGTGCGGCACCCCCTCTCCTTCGGCGACCGCACTTAAATCAAAGGCACGGCCACAGCGCATACAGTGATTTCTCAGCACACTGCCATGCAGTTCCAGCACCTTTTTGCTGCCCGCCATCTGGTGCAGCCCGTCAATATTCTGGGTGATGACAGCAGTCAACTTTCCCTCTCGCTCTAACTTTGCAAGAGCAAGGTGCGCGGCATTTGGTTTTGCCTGTGGGCAGAGCATCCGCTCGCGGTAAAATTTAAAAAATACCTCCGGCCGATGGAGAAAAAAATCATGGCTGAGGACCGTCTCCGGAGGGACGTCGTACTGTTGGTGGTACAGCCCATCCGGGCTGCGGAAATCCGGGATTCCGCTCTCGGTCGAGACCCCTGCGCCTCCAAAAAAAACAATCCGCCGGCTCTCCTCGATCCAGCTTTTTAGTGTTTCCTCCATCATGATCTCTCCCTTCATGCTGTTTTATAAACTGTTCGATGTATTTTTATTATACCTGATCGAAGAATGACCTTCCAGTCCTTGCTGCGCCAAATAGATCTGAAGTTCTTTTTTCGCAGATAGTCCCGGCATATCCGCTCTTTGGCCCGGGCAAAATACCTTTGATTTTCTGCCCGTTTCATTTTCTCCCGCCTCACTGTTTGACTTTGCCTATTTGCTTTGTTACAATTTAAATACTTGTATTGTTTTGTTGTATTTTTCTTTTTTCGTTTAACTCTTTTGTGATTTTTTGTTCCGATTCCATCCGTTGTTCCGTCTATCTGCGGCTGCCTGCACCACCCGGCAGCCCTCCATAATTGCCAAATGCCAAGGCTGCGCCTATACAGGACGTCAATCAGCACAGCCGTCAGATGAAAAGGAGGAGCACAAAATGTCTGTTAAAATCATGACTGCCCGGGAAGCAATGGATCTCGTGCCGGACGGCGCGACCGTCGCCACCGGCGGCTTCATCGGCGCCAGTTTCGGGGAAGAGCTGGCAATGGAACTGGAGAACCGCTTTCTGGAGACCGGTTCCCCCCGTGATCTGACCCTGATGTTCTGCGCCGCGCAGGGAGACCGCAAGGACAAAGGGCTTAACCATCTCGCACATGACGGGCTGGTCCGGCGGGCGATTGGCGCTCACTGGGGACTTGCGCCGAAAATCGGCAAAATGGTGGAGGAGAACAAGATTCTCGCCTATGTCTTTCCGCAGGGCGTCATGTGCCATCTGCTGCGGGATTCGGCCGCCCACCGTCCCGGTACCATTACCCACGTGGGACTGGGCACCTTTGTCGATCCCCGCAACGGCGGCGGCAAGGTCAACGAGCTGACCCGCAATGCCCCGGATCTGGTACATCTGATGCCGATCAATGGCCGGGATTACCTCTTTTACGATTACCAGAAGGTTGATTTTGCGCTGCTCTGCGGCACCTATGCTGACGAAAACGGCAATATCAGCATGGAAAAATGTGCGGTCACCGGAGAGATGCTGGCCACCGCGCAGGCCTGCAAGAACAGCGGCGGCACCGTGGTCGTACAGGTAGAAAAAGTCGTTGAAAACGGTTCGCTGGATCCCAAAAAGGTGGAGATCCCCGGCATCTTGGTCGATGTCGTGGTGCCGGTCAGCGATATGAAGTATCATATGCAGACCTTCGACATCAACTACGATCCCTCGCTGTCGGGCGAACACAGGGTCAGCCTGCAGGCGGCCGCGCCGCTCCCCCTGACCGACAAGAAGATCATTGCCCGCCGCGCCGCCATGGAGCTGCGCAAGGGCATTGTGGTCAACCTCGGTATTGGCGCGCCGGAATACATCTCGAATGTCGCCGCCGAGGAGGGGATCACCGATCACTTCACCCTGACCGTCGAGGCAGGCATCACCGGCGGCGCACCGCTGGGCGGGCTCTCCTTCGGAACCAGCCGCAATCCCGATTGCATCATGTGCCAGCCCAGCATGTTCGACTATTATCAGGGCGGTGGATTGGATCAGACCTATCTCGGTTTTGCCGAGGGGGACAGTGAGGGCAATGTCAATGTCTCCAAGTTCGGGCCCAAGCTTCCCGGCTGCGGCGGTTTCATCGATATCAGCCAGAATGCAAAGCAGGTCTTTTTCTGCGGTACCTTTACCGCTTCCGGGCTCAGAACCCATGTGGAGGACGGCCGTCTGGTCATCGATCAGGAGGGGCGGATCGACAAATTCCTCGCCTCGGTCGAACAGATTACCTTCAGCGCCAAAACTGCTCTGAACAGCGGTATCCCGGTGGTCTATTTCACCGAGCGCGCGGTCTTTCGGCTGACTGCGGAGGGACTGGAGCTGATCGAGATCGCTCCCGGCATTGATCTGGAAAAGGACATCTGCGCCCATATGGCGGTGCGGCCCGTGATCTCCCCCGACCTGAAGCTGATGGATGCGCGGATCTTCCGGGATGAGCCGATGGGGCTGAAATAATCTTTCTCTCAGCACAGATTTCCATGGAGGAGTTCCGTCCTCTCTGTTTTAAAATTGCACTTTATTTTCTGGCATCGCACAGTTAAAGGGCCGGCAGCGCGTCAAATCGCTGCCGGCCCTTCTCTTTTTTCCCGGAAATCTTTCCGTCTCACATCGGTTTTCTCACTGCGGCTTGTCCGTCTGTGGGGTGTTCTGCGCCGCACTTTCACTCATACGGCGGTCCTCCCGCCGCAGTTGGATAAAGACGACCAGCGCGATCGGGAGGCCAAACATCCCCCAAAATCCGAACAGCTGCGCTCCGGCAAACATCGACAGGAGTGTTGCTAACGGGTACAGGCCGATTTGCCGGCCAACGACCCGCGGCTCAAGAGATTGACGAATAACCGTGATGATCGCATAGAGAATCAGCAGGCCCAACCCCATGCCGATCCGTCCGACAATCAGCTGATAAACACCCCATGGAATCAGGATAGTCCCCGTCCCAAGGACCGGCAAAATATCCACAATCGCGGTGAAAAATGCGACCAGCAGCGCATTGGGCACCCCGAGCAAGGAAAACCCGATCGACAGTTCAACAAAGGTGAGCCCCAAAAGCAGTACATAGGCGCGTGCAAATTTCAGCAGGGCATCCACACCCCCCTGCTTGATTCGGAACAGCATCTCTCTTCCGCTGGGGGGCAGCAGCCGCGCCAAAAAACTGGCCACCTTGTAGTAATCCACTGCAAAGAAAAAGCTCGACACAATCATCAGCAGCATCTTGACAAACAGGCCGGTCAGCCCGCTGGCGGCAGCGGTCGTAGAGGCCATCAGGCTGCTGGAAAAACTGGTTATAGCGCTGCCCAACGACTTGGCAAGATTCTCCCCTGCCGTCTCCAATAGCGCCATTGCTTTGGGATCCAGCCCCGAGAAAAAGCCGCCCAGCCAATCCTGTATCCGGTAGATTGCCGGTTCAATTGTGCCGGTATAAAAACCGGGCATCTGCTGGATCAGCTCCCCGATCGACACAACCACTTTGGCCCCAAGCAGCACCGCGGCAGTGACCGCAATGGCATAGAATAAAATCAAAAGCACCACG
>CALXIJ010000045.1 GCA_944388335.1 uncultured Pygmaiobacter sp. | reverse complement strand
CCCAAAACAGGGGATCTGCTGCTCCGGCTGGAAGTCGGTTTTCCCGCCAACGGCCGCACCATCAACGCCCGAGAACTGGAGAAGATTCTCCTTGAGCTGCTGCCACACTGTGTACGGGGCGCCCTCTTCTTTCACAACCTCGACGCCGCCCGGCTGCGCGCCGTGACCGATCTGGCAGAGGACCAACAGGTCATCCGCGATCTGTTGCCAAAAATGGGGCTTTCTGCCTTTGTGGCGGACGGCAGTATCCTGCCCCGCAGTTCGGGTGTCAGTGATCTGCCGATGTCCGGCGCCATCCCCTTCCGCTCGCCGGATTCTCTCTCGGTCACGCTGGAACTGCCGCACCGCGGCCGGATTACCGGCATGGGAATCCCCTGCGGCATTACCCTGATCGTGGGCGGCGGCTACCACGGAAAATCCACCCTGCTGCGGGCGCTGGAGCGCGGAGTCTATGACCATATCGCAGGGGACGGCCAGGAATATGTGATCACCGATGCAACCGCGGTCAAGATCCGGGCAGAGGACGGCCGCAGCATCCGTCAGGCCGACATCTCCGCGTTTATCAACAACCTGCCGGGCGGCCGGGATACCTCCTGTTTTTCGACCGAGGACGCCAGCGGCAGCACCTCGCAGGCTGCAAATGTGGTGGAGGCCATCGAGGCGGGCAGCCGTCTGCTGCTGATCGATGAGGACACCAGCGCCACCAACTTCATGGTGCGGGATGAGCTGATGCAGCGGGTCATCAGCCGCAAGATGGAGCCGATCACCCCTTTCATTGACCGGATCCGGGAACTGTACGACCGCTTTGGCATCTCCACCATCCTTGTTGCCGGCAGCTCCGGTGCCTATTTTCATCCGGCGGACCGGATCATCCAGATGGACCACTACCTGCCGCGGGAGATCACCGATCTTGCAAAACGGGAAGCCGCGGCGTTCCCCCTCTCCTCCAGCCGCCCGGCACCGATGTCGATGCCCCACTTTGACCGCCGGCCCAAATCCTCTGCGCCCCAGCGCGGCGGAGATAGAATCAAGCTGAAGGTGCTGGGCAGGGACGGGCTGCTCATCGACCGGGAGAATCTGGAACTGCGGTATCTTGAACAGCTGGCCGACCCCGAACAGGCCGCCGCGCTGGGCTGCTGCCTGTTGTACGCACAGCGGCATCTTTTCGATGGCCGCCGCAGCCTGCAGCAGATTGTCGACGCAATGCAGCAGCTGATTGCAGAGCAGGGGCTCACTGCGCTGTGGGAGGGCAGTTCCCTGCCGATGGCACTGCCCCGCCGCGAGGAGCTCTTTGCCTGCTTTGACCGTTGGCGCAGCCTGCGGCTGTGAGCTTTTGCAAAAACAGTTCTATCCGACTCATACCGGGACGACTCATACCAGAAAATTTTTCTTGTTTTTGGCAATAAAAAACAGGCTGCGGAGCCGTTTTCGGCATTCCGCGCCTGTTTTTTTCGTCTTTCTTTATTTTGCGCTGTCGGCAGGGCCGTACTTTGGCAGAACTGCCGCCTCTGAGAAGTTCTCCATATCCAGCGTGAGGTTCGGGTTATAGAAGGGGTCGTGCAGCAGTGCATCGCCGTATCGCTCCTTCAGACGGGCCTGTTCTCCCTCAAACCGCGCCTTTGCCGTTCCCTTTTTGTCCAGACCGCGGCTCTTGCTCTCGCAGTGGTAGGCCTCGGCATAGGGGGTAAAGAGCACATGATAACCGGCACGGCGCAGCCGCAGACAAAAATCGACGTCGTTGAAGGCAACTGCAAAGGACTCATCCAGACCTCCAACCTGATCAAAGGCTGCGGCGCTGACCATCATCATTGCCGCGGTTACCGCCGAAAAATCCTGCACCGTCGCCAGCCGGAACATATAGCCGCTGTGCCCCCGCTTCGCATATTTATGACTGTGTCCGGCATAGCCGCCGAGCCCGGTGATGACCCCGGCGTGCTGGATTGTGTCATCCGGATAATAGAGCATCGCTCCCACCGCGCCGACCTTCGGCTGCTGTGCCAGCATCAGCATCTGCTCGATCCAGTCCGGGCTGATGATCTCAATATCATTGTTCAGGAGTACCAGATACTCCCCTCTTGCCGACCTGCGCCCGAAATTGTTAATTGCGGAGAAGTTGAATCCGCCCTCATACCGCACCACACGCAGATCCGGATGTTCCGACTGCTGCTTCTCATAAAATGAGAAGGTCTGCGGGTCTTCGGAATTGTTCTCGATGACGAGGATCTCGTAGTTTTTCCAGCTGGTCTTTTTGCGGATGCTCTCAAGGCAGCGCGACAGCTCCTCAATATGATCCTTATTTGGGATCAGAATCGAGATCAGCGGGCTGCCCTCAATCTCGTAATCCACCTTGTAGGTTGAGGGGAAAAGCCCCTCCTTTGCCTTTCCGCGCACCCCAATCCGCTCCAGATGCTCATCAATCGCCCGCTTCGCTGCCTCGACAACATAGGGCTTTGCCGCAACCCCTGCACTGGTGCTGCCCTCGTGCAGCCGCCAGTAGTAGAGCACCCGGGGGATATGACAGATCTGTTTTGCATCTTCGGTCAAACGGAAGAAGAGGTCGTGATCCTGACTGCCGTCAAATTCCGGCCGCAATCCCCCGACCGCCCAAAAGCGCTCGGCAGGAAAGGCCGCGATGTGGCAGATATAATTGCATCCGGTCAGGTAGTAGGGCGCAAAATCGGGTTTGAAATGCCCGACTCTGGGGCGAAGATAGTCCCCGCTGAACAGTGCCTCGTCGCTATAGATAAAATCCGCGCCTGCAGCGGCCGCCTTGGCCAGTTCATAGCAGGCGTTGGGCGAGAGAATGTCGTCGTGGTCTGCGAGCGCCAGATAACTTCCTGTCGCCAGACGGGCGGCGGCATTGGTGTTCTCGCTGATCCCGCCGTTGCGGTCCAGCTTGAGATAACGGATCCGGTCGGATTTGCAATCGGCCACAATCTGCCGGAGATCGGCATGTTCCGAATCGCTCGCATCTGCAAGGCAAAGCTCGCTGTTCTGGTTGGTCTGGAAGAGGAAGCTGTTTAAAAATGCCTTCAGATGGACAGGATCGGTGTTATAGATTGCGGTGCAGATGCTGATTTTCGGCCAGTTTGAGGTGTCCTCCCTGCGCTGGCGCTCCAGTTCCGCACGCGGGGGCAGAAAGCGCCCCTTCTTGCTGCGGAGCCGGCAGTGCAAAAAGCCCACAAGGCGGTGCAGCGTATACTGCACGCCATCCTCCCGCAGCGCCTTGAAGAACAATTTGACCAGCTCCCAAAGCCGTTTGAGTCGATGCATATTCATTCCTCGCAATCAAAGGATTTATTGGAAGAAAAGAGGGCAGCAACAGCCGCCCCCGCCAGAATCATTTGTAACCGTAGTTCTCATATTTCAGGGTCAGATGCGGGTTATAGTAGGGATCCCCGTCCCGCAGCAGCGCCGCATACTTTTTGCAAAAGCGCTCCCGCTCCCCCGCATAGCGGCGGGCATTCTCCCCCTGAGTGTCCAGCCCTCTGCTCTTGCTCTCATAGTGCAGCGCCTCGGCATAGGGGGTAAAGACATTCAGCAGACCGCGCTGGCGCAGCCGCAGACAGAAATCGACATCATTATAGCTGACGGCAAAGTTCTCCTCATCCAGTCCGCCAAGCGAGCGATAGAGCGATGTCTTTACCATCAGGCAAGCACCGGTGACCGCGCTCATATTCTGAACGGTGACAAGGCGATACATACTGCCCTTATCCTCTCCCGGAACGCCCTTGTGGCTGTGCCCCGCACTGCCGCCGATCCCGATAAAGACCCCCGCATGTTGGATTTTGTGATCGTCCGGGTAATACAACTTTGCCCCCACCGCACCGACATCCTCCCGCTGGGAAAACATCAGCATCTCGGTGAGAAACCCGTCGCTGAGCAGTTCGATGTCATTGTTGAGCAGCAGCAGCTGTTCCCCCTTCGCCTCCCGTGCGCCGAGGTTGTTGATCGCCGCATAGTTAAACGGGCCCTCATATTTTACAAGGCGGCAAAAGCCATACTGCGGCAGTTCCTCCCGGTAAAACGCAAAGGTCTCAGGATCCGAAGAATTGTTCTCAATGACCAGTACCTCGATCCGAGGGTAGCCGGCTTTTGCTGCGAGACTGTCCAGACAACGGCGCAGATCCTCGATGTGGTCCTTATTCGGAATCAGCACCGAGATCAGCGGCTGTCCGGTAAGCGCATAATGCACCCGATAACTGCCCGGCGCATCCCGCTGCGGTTCCACCGTTCCGGCAAGCCCCAGCCGGTCCAGCTGGGCGCTGATTGCCGCAGCACCCGCCTCGATGGCATAGGGCTTTGCCGAAATGTCGTTTGCAGTGGACTCTTCATGGCTGCGCCAGATATACAGCACCTTGGGGATATGATGGATTTTTTTTGCTTTTTCGCTCAGACGGAGGATCAGGTCATAATCCTGTGCGCCGTCATAACGGCTGTCCTCTCCGCCGCCCGCCTGCTCCAGCAGCTGCCGCGCAAAGACGAGAAAATGGGTGATATAGTTGCACCCGCGCAGCGTATCTGGAGAATAATCCGGTTTAAAATGATAATTTTTCAGATGTTTCAAGCTGCCATCCAGCACAATTTCGTCGCTGTACAGCAGATCCGCCCCAGTTTGGTTGATGGCGATTGCCATCTCGTAGAGGGCGCTGAGAGATAACAGGTCGTCGTGATCGAGCAGCGCCAGATAGTCGCCGCTCGCCTCTGCCAAACCGATGTTTGTATTGCCGGAGATCCCGGCGTTTTTTGCCAGCCGGACATAATTGATCCTGCTGTCCTTCAGCGCGCGGCAGTACTCCCCCACCTGCGGGTGCTGAAAATCACTGGCATCTACCAAAACCAGTTCCAGACGGCGATAACTCTGATTCAGAACACTCTGGATCATCTGCTTTAAATAGGGCAGCGGGGTGTTGTACAGCGGTACCACCACACTGATCAGGGGCATCTTCGGCAGCTTTGTCCTGCGCTGCACACGCAGCTCCCGCCGCAGCGGAATATCCGCGCGATGCCGCCAGTTGTCCCGCCCGAGCATCAGGTCAACCCGCCATGCGGCTTCCCGCCAGGTCGCCTCAACACCGCGGGTTGCAAGACAATGCACCCCCCGCGAAGCGAGATTCAGCGCCTTGGCTGGAGAGAGGTTGCGCCGGATGGCCTTGGTCACGCTGTCCTGTTCGTCCTGAAGAGGGGGCACTGCGGGTTTCTTGCTCATTATGCCTCCCCCTGTGAAGGCGCACTGCCATCGAGTGATTTGTACGCAGCGCAAACCTCCTCAACCGGGCCATCCATCCGGATGTGGCCATGGTCCAGCCAAGCGACCTTGTTGCACAGCCGCTCAATCTGATCGATGGAATGGCTGACAATCAGCACCGTCGTCCCGCCGCTCATCAATTCCTTCATCCGCTGCTCGCATTTTTTCTGGAACAAAAAGTCTCCCACCGCCAAAATCTCATCGGCGATCAGTACATCCGGATGGGTGACCGTCGCAATGGCAAAGGCGATACGGGCCACCATACCGGAGGAGTAGTTCTTCAGCGGCACATCCAGAAAATTCCGCAGCTCACTGAAATCGACAATCTCATCAAATTTGGCGTTGATAAAAGACGGCTCAAGGCCCAAGACCGCACCGTTGAGGTAGATATTTTCCCGCGCGGTCAGGTCCATATCAAATCCGGCGCCGAGCTCGATCAGCGGTGCAATCGACCCGCGCACCACCGCGGTGCCGGTCGTCGGCTTGAGCACCCCCGCCACAATCTTGAGCAGGGTGGATTTGCCGCTGCCGTTGAGACCGACAAGCCCGTAGACATCTCCCTTTTCCACCGTCAGCGAGACATTTTTCAGCGCATAAAACTCCTCAAATTTCAAGGTTCCTTTCACGCGCTTGATAAAATATTCCTTCAGGTTATCGACTTTCTCTTTGGCCATATTGAACCGCATCGAAACGTCGCGCACCTCGATCATGTTCATCTCCGACTCTCCTCTATCAGATATACAGGACAAATCGATCCTGTGTCTTCTTAAACAGCACAAGCCCCACAATCAGCGCAACCACCGCCGAAACACCGGTGCCGATCCACGCATTGATGCCGGGCATCACGCCGTAGATGACAAAGTCGCGGAACATACTGACAAACCAGTACATCGGGTTAAAGGGAATCACCGACCGCGCCCAATCGGGCAGGATGCTGACATCGTACATAATCGGGGTGAGATACATCAACGCGGTGACGCCGACGCCATAAAGGTGCATAATATCCCTGAAAAAAACTGTACCGGCAGAGAGAATCAAACCGATGCCAAAATTGAAGACAAACAGGATCACCATCGGGATCCAGGCCAGCAGCACCGTCAGATGAACCGGCGTGCGGGTGAAGACCATCACGATGACGAGTGCGATCAGGCTGAACAGCATATTGACAAAGGAAAAAGCGACCTTTTCCAGAGGGAAAATATATTTGGGGATATAGACCTTTTTGATCAGCTGTGCGCTGCCGAGCACACTGCCCATCGCGGTCTGGGTCGCCTCCGAAAAGAAGTTGTAAATCAGCTGGCCGGTGAGAAGATATACGGCGAAGTTGACCTCCACATCCCCACGATTCATCTGAGCCATGTGAAAGATCTGGCTGAACACGACATACATGACCATCATCATCAGCAGCGGATTGAGCACACTCCAGAGCAGGCCGAGCGCGCTGCGGCGATACTTGACCTTGATATCACGGCTGATCAGATTGTTGAGCAGGTGACGATACCGCCAAAAGTCCTTGCAATACAGTCCGAGCTTCTTCATCAATCGGCCCACCTCTTAAAATAGTCAAAGGTCTGCTCCTTAAAGCCGGGATGCAGGCCATCCTTCTCGCTGGTCAGCGGCGTAACGCCGGCATCCGGCCACGCGACCGCGACATCCGGATCGTTCCAGGGAATACCGCCCTCATCGCCGGGGGCATAGTAGTCGGTGCACTTGTAGGTAAACTCCGCCTCATCGGAAAGCACGAGGAAGCCATGAGCAAATCCTTCCGGGATGTAGAACATCCGCTTGTTCTCCGCAGAGAGGACCACGCCGGTCCATTTTCCGAATGCCGGGCTGCCCGGGCGGCAATCCACCGCCACGTCAAAGACCTCGCCCGAGACCACCCGCACCAGTTTTCCCTGCGGATGCTCTTTCTGGAAATGCAGCCCCCGCAGCACACCACGGCTGCTCTTGGACTGGTTGTCCTGCACAAACTCACGGTCGATCCCGCCCTCGGCAAAATCCCGCCGGGTGTAGGTCTCCATAAAATAACCGCGCGCGTCCTCGAAGACCTTCGGCTCAATGATCAGCACGCCGGGAAGCTCTGTCTGAATGAAATTAAATTTTCCCATTTGTCGCACTCTCCCTTTCCCTATTTTATCCTTTTCTCTTCACAAAAAGCGGCACACTGCCGCCAATACGCTCTGATACATTTTGTATTCTATCATAGTCCCTTTCAAATTTCCAGATGATCGCGCGGTTTGTCTCTGTTTTGGCATAATCTCAGATCGTAAAAAGGCGAAAAGCGAACATTTTTCTTTCGCCTTCCGCCTTTTTATCCAATCATTTTAAGAAGTTCAGAACAATCCCCGGATCGTCCC
>CALXIJ010000044.1 GCA_944388335.1 uncultured Pygmaiobacter sp. | reverse complement strand
TATTCCTTGGTAAACTTATTTGTCACGTTGATACCTCTAATTTGTCAAATTGAAGAGGGGAACGAGAGAATTTGAGGCGCTGTAGAGGGACTACGTGAGCGCCACAAGGCTCCGAATGGGGGCCAATCGGGCCTTTTCAAGAGTCTTGCAGTATCTGCTTGACTCTGCTTGGGGCCTCTTTCGCTCCTGCGGAGACGTTGGATTTTTTCGGAAATGAAGAAGGGGCCAATCCCCCGTTTTGGGATGATTCGAGGGGGTTTTCAGAGGTCATGAAGCCTTTGTATTCTCGAATTCCAGCAGCTTTTGCAGATAGACCTTGCTTGCATAGGCTCGGGTGGCGTGGATGACCAGCAGCTGTTCCTCGCTCGCTCCCGAATTCTCCAATTTGCCCTGGACTGTTTGCTTTAGAGCCTCTTCCAGTTGGCCACAGAAGTAATCATAGGCCCTCTGGACCTCGCAGATTTGCGTCTGAATGCGGATTAGCTGCGCCACCTCCTGGATACTCAAGACCTGTTTGAGGGCGCATATGGCCAGTAATTGGGCCACATGAGCACGTCCATACTTCTTCTTGGTCGGTGGTGCCATCACCTTTTGCTTCACATAGTTGTTCACCATCGCCTTCGTGAGGATTTTTTCCTCTCCGGGCGGGCACAACGGGGCGAAGACTTCATTCAGATACCCTGTCACCTGGTCCATGTACAGCTCGATTCCGGGCAGCTGCGCCCACCGTGGGCAGCTAAACTGCAACATCTGGCTCGCTTGTTTGCTCTTCTGGAAACCTTGCTGCATGGCGCCATTCCTCTCCTATTAGCTCTTTGCCGCCTCCCTGCGGGGTCCTTGCAAGCGAGGTATAGGAGCCATTTTGACCCTTTTTGTCCCTCGTTTTTTCGCAAAAAAATAAAGAGCAACGTCAGATTCAATCCAACGTTACTCTTTATATGTCCTCTTTTTTCTTTATGACAAATTAGCTGTGCTTTTGTGACATTTTAATTTGCCCCTGAACAACGAGAAAGCTCAATTCCGAAATCCGAAATTATTGAGATAAAAATCATTGTCCCGCCAATCATCCTTGACCTTGACCCAGCATTGCAGATTGACCCGCTGCCCGAGAAAATCTTCGCAGTCAGCCCGCGCGGAAGTTGCAATCTTTTTCAGCATTGCGCCGCCCTTGCCAATGATCATTCCTTTGTGGCTCTTTTTCTCACAAAAGATCGTAATCTCGATATCAACCAAATCGCCGCTCTCCCGCTCTTTGAAGCGCTCGACCGAAACAGCGGTGCCGTGCGGCAGTTCGTCCCGCAGATAGAGCAGCAGCTTTTCCCGCACCAGCTCAGAGACGATCGCCTTCTCCGGCAGATCCGTATAGGCATCATCCGGGAAATAGTGCGGACCGGGGGCCGCATACCGTTCAATCAGATCGAGAAGGGAATCCAGTCCCTCCCCTGTCGCGGCGCATACTGGTAAAATATCATCGAAAACGCCCAGACCCTGTAAAAAGGCGCGGCGGGTCTCAAGATCTGCGGGCTGTTTGAGACAATCGGTCTTATTGACCACCGCCACCGCACGGGTATGCCCGGCGCGGATCTGTTCTACCAGATCCTGTTCCGCCTCGGTCAGCTCTCCATAAGGTTCAAAGACCATCAGGGTCAGATCCCCATCTCCCAGTGAGTCGGAGACGGTTTTGACCATCCTCTGTCCCAATTTGGTGCGGGGCTTGTGGATCCCCGGCGTATCAAGAAAGACAAACTGGGTAGCACCTTTGGTCAAAATACCGGTAATTCGAGTGCGGGTGGTCTGTGGTTTTGAGGTCACAATCGCAAGTTTCTCCCCGATCAGAGCATTGAGCAAGCTGGATTTGCCCACATTGGGCCGTCCCACAATCGCCACAAAAACAGATTTAGTTTCGCCCAAAGAAGTCAAATCCCCGTACTCCTTTCCGATATTGAAAGACAAACAAATACCCCGCAACAGCCGCTGCAATCAGCAACGGAAGCCGGTACCACGCTGCAAGAAGATAATCCCAGATCTCCCGGATGGTGTCCGGATCCCAGAACAAGATGACCCCGCACACCGCGGCACCGATGCTGAACACGAGCACCGCAGCGGCAGCCATATCCTTGACCGCGCCGGCAATGAAGAAATGATCCGGCGCGGGACGAGCAACCGCCCGCTCGATTGAGGAGTTGACCAGCTCGAGCGCAATGACCCCGCAGATCAACAGGATCAAGAGCAAAAACTCCGCTCTGGTAAATTGATAAAAGTGGGAAAAATATAAGACAAATGCCGCCACCACGAGGTGGAACCGAAGATTGCGTTCCTCCCTGACAGCGGTGAGAAAACCTGAAAAGGCATAGCCAAAGCTGCGAAAAAAACCGCCTTTATGCACCTTGAAGCGCGCTCCTTATTCCGGTGTGTAAGCAATCGTGCGGGGCAGGCCAAGCTTGACGAGCACCTGCTCTTCCTTCTCCCGCATCCGCACCTCTTCCAGACCGCCGTTGACATGGTCGTATCCCAACAGATGCAGCATCGAATGTACCGTGAGAAAAGCGACCTCGCGCTGGAGGGAATGGCCATAAATATTAGCCTGTTCAAACGCTTTTTCCATCGAGATTACAATATCACCCAGCATTGCGGCGCCGGTCTCCTCATTGACATCATACTTGCCGTCCGACCCGAGAGGGAAACTGAGCACATCGGTCTCAACAGGCTTGTTGCGGTACTGGCCGTTAAGCTGTGCAATATGTGCGTTGTCCACAAAGGTCACACTGATCTCCGCCGGACGGTCAAACCCCTCCATCTCCAACACAGCATTACAGCTGCGCCGAATTAAGATGCGAATCCCGGTTGGGATCTTGACCACATTCTGCTGATTGGTGATGTAAACCTTGTTGTGCATGAGTAAATCCGTCCTTTCCTGATCTGGATTTCCTATCTTCTGCGCCAGCGGCGCTCTGCTCACCGATGTCCCCGCGCGCGGGAGAGGGTCTGCTTTTTTGCCCCTGCTTTTTCGTACGCGCGCACAATCTCCTGCACCAGACGATGACGCACGACATCCTTGTCCGACAGCCTCACACAGGCAATTCCCTCGATGTTTTTGAGGATCGCCGTCGCCTCATTCAGCCCGCTGCGGGACTTGTCCGCAAGATCGATCTGGGTGATGTCGCCGTTGACGACCACCTTGCTGTTCATCCCCATCCGGGTTAGGAACATCTTCATCTGTTCCGGCGTGGTGTTTTGCGCCTCATCCAGAATGATGAACGAGTCATCCAGTGTCCGCCCGCGCATATAGGCCAGCGGCGCCACCTCGATGACCCCCTTCTCCTGCAGCTTTTGATAGGTTTCGGGGCCGAGCATCTCAAACAGCCCATCATAGAGCGGGCGCAGGTAGGGGTCCACCTTATTCTGAAGATCTCCCGGCAAAAAGCCCAGCTTCTCCCCCGCCTCTACCGCAGGGCGGGTCAGGATGATGCGGGAGATCTCGTGCGCCTTGAATGCGCGCACCGCCATGGCGACCGCAAGATAGGTTTTGCCGGTGCCTGCAGGACCAACGCCAAAGACAATCGTGTTGTTTCGGATCGCATCAATGTAGGCCTTTTGTCCCAACGTCTTGGGGCGAACAGGACGCCCCTTCGCAGTGAGCAGAATAAAATCGCCGGTCAGCTCACTCACCCGCGTCTCATCCCCTGATCTCGCCAAGGAGATGCAGTAGTCCAGCGCATGCTCATCCAAAACCGCCTTCGACCGCCACAGTTCCAGCATTGCGCTGATCGCGCGCGATGCGCCATCCACCGCTTCTTCCTCGCCGGTCACCTTGATTTCCGTCCCTCGGCACACGGCACAGACGCCAAACTCCTTTTCGACCTTTTTGATGTTAGCATCCTTGCTGCCGAGAATCGCGATCGCATCGTCTATGGAATCCAGATTGAGCAGACTCTCCGCCATCTAAGCTATCCCCCGTTTTGCAGTAAACTCCAGATTATTTTGGCAGAATAGCCAAAATGTTCTTTGTCCGATTATTATATCATATTTTTCTTGCTTCTAACAGACGAATTTTCTTCAAAAATGTTATCTTTTTGTTTCCATTTTCAATAAATTCTATTTTTTCGAAAGTCAAAAGGCGGAGACCGCGATATTTTCCAGCCGTTCAACCGTCAATGTCGCATGAAAGACCCCGTCGGTGAGCTGTCCGTCAAAGCTCCGCTGAAGGATTTCTTCGGTATCGCTCTCGCTCTCCAGCGCGCGGTCCAAAAGAAACCGTGCCCTCTCTGCAGCCTGCTGCTCCG
The DNA here is from genome assembly GCA_944388335.1 of uncultured Pygmaiobacter sp. GTDB lineage: Bacteria > Bacillota > Clostridia > Oscillospirales > Ruminococcaceae > Pygmaiobacter. The sequence goes on along the minus strand of CALXIJ010000044.1, from coordinate 25,389 downwards.
TCAACTGAATCTGTGTTTCTTTTTCGGGGTAGAGAGAGCGGGTCTCCAGCACTGCCGGCAGTGCAAATCCGAATAGGCTGACCGGCTCGCTGCGCACCTCCTGCGAAAACAGCACCGGTTCTTCTGGCTGGAGCGACAGAGGAATCCGCCTGCCTCCCATTATCAGAGTCCGATATTCAATGACCTCCCCCGTGGGAATGTGTGCGGTAAACTGCAATGGCTGCGCCGATTGGTAGACTGTTTCGGTACGGGCAACCACCACCCCCTGCGCTGGAGTAATCACAACATTTTCGGTTTTTTCATCGATATATACACCGGTAATCAGCAGATCTCCCGCCTCTACCCTCTGCCCGGCACCGACCACCGCAAATCCATGCTCCACCTCAAGGTGGTCGATAATTCCGCCTTTGGCGGCCACCACGCTTCCGGGCGCATACTGCTCCAGATCCGGCTTTTGGGTACGGGGTGCGACCTCAACAACCAGCCGTCCCTTGATAAAATTGAGTGAGAGGTCTGCGAGGGTATCCGATTGCATCAGGATCGTTTGCCTTGCACGCGCCAAGTCCTGCTCAGTGGGCCGACATCCCGGCAGGATGCCGTTCTCCTTGAGCAGTGCGTCAATCTCAACCTGATATTGCCATGGAACATCGTAATACCGCACACACCACAGTGTACCGAAAAAATAGAGGCAGAGTGCAAGAAAAAGAGCAGGCCCCAAAAGAAGACCCCATCGCCCGCGATACCGCTTGAGCAGGAATGGGAGTCCACGCCGGCGCAGGATCCGGACCCGGCAATGGCAGTGGTGTGCGGCGCGATGGATCTTTTTGTAATCCCGCGCCGGCATCCAGCCTTTGACTCCCAGTGCGGTGGGCTGCAGTCCTGCGAGGGTGAGCCCCATATCGGTGCAATGATTGAGCATTTTTTCATATGCGCCGCCCTCGGCAGAAAATTGGACTTTTCCAAAAATCCAGCCGGCAATCCGCTCCATCAACATTTTGCTTCACCCTCCTTTTGGGGAAGATTTCTCTCGTTTTTCTTCTGGATTTTGAGTCCTTTCTCCGTAAAAAAAGGTCATCTCAAACAGCCGGCCGCGCACCAGTACAATTCCCTTTTCGACCGTTTCCAAGGTCAAATCATCCCCGGAAAGCTGCAGTCGCAACCTTCCCATATCCAGTTCCACCGCATTCTCGTTATACAGCAGAATCCCTTTGCAGTTATCGACCTGCACCGTTCCGGCGCAGCTGATATGAATCATCCCGTCCGTATAGAGCGCCGGCGGCGGCATACGAAACATCGAGGAGAGGATCTCTCTCGGACTTTCCTTTTTTTTGCTTGCCCTACCCAATCCCACAACACCTCTTCTCCCCTTTATCCGATGCGTCCGCGTCGGACCGTGCGATAAAAAGCTCTGTTCACACATATATATCCTCTGGAGGTGCTTGTTATGAATCTAGCCCCAGAACGCAACCGGCTGCATCTGCTTTTGCCGCTGTCCGCAGGCGGATGCGCACTCTTGATCCTTCTCTTTCCGCAACAGGCGTCCGATGGGGTACGCGGAGCGATGCAGCTGTGTTTTGACAGCTTGATTCCCGCCCTGTTTCCCTTTTTGATTCTCACACGGATTCTCCTGTCCAGTGGAGCCGCACGGATTTTGGGCATTCCCCTCTCGCCCCTGTGCCGCCTGTTACACATCCGCAGAACCGAGGCAGGATGTGCGGTCGCCATCGGGTTTTTGGGCGGTTTTGCAGCCGCCGGATGCAGCATTGATGCTCTTTACCGGGACGGGAAACTGACCGGGCGTCAGGCGGAACTTCTGCTGTGCAGCTGTGCCTGCGAAGGGCCCGCTTTTGTCATCGCCGCGGTCGGCAGTGGTATGCTGGGCAGCACAGAGGTTGGCGTTCTGCTGTTTATCAGCTTAGTTCTCGCCTCTCTCCTCAGCGCGATCATCATCGCCCGCTTTCTTCCCTCCGATCCCTCCGGGCCCTCTCTGGAGAAAAAAGAACACACTGCACCGCACGGCGCCTCCATTTTTGTGGATGCCGTGAGCAGTTCGGTCGATGCGATGCTGCGCATCTGTGGTTTTGTCCTCTTTTTCGGATTGTTGCAGGGGTTTTTGAGTGTTTTTTCTCTGCCTGATTCGCTCTCCTCCCTCCTGCTTGCGCTGCTGGAAGTGAGTACCGGTTGCCGTACCGCTTCGGCACTCGGCGGCGCGCCGGCTGTGCTGCTCTGCACTTTATCTCTAAGCGCACTCGGTCTATCCGCCTTTGCTCAGCTGCGCGCGCTGATCTCGCCTGAAATCCGCCTTTGGCCGCTCGCGCTTTCTCGGCTGCTCCACTTCCCGCTCACCCTCGGCATTTTTTTGCTTCTCTCCCGTTTTTTGCCTGATACTGTTTCAGTCTTCGAACCTCTCGGGAATCCACAAGCATGGTTCTTCCCTTTTCGTCTCCCGAAAGAGGCCGCTTTTTTTCTCTTTCTCTTCCTCGCTGTCTTCTGCAGCGAACTGGCCGGCAGTAAGGCTTTACGAAAGGGGAAGAAAAAAGTATAATAGTTCAGAAAGAAATGTCGTCTTGTCTGATTCGCTCTCTCTATTTTTGAACCTGCTTTTTAAGGAGTTAAGATGAAAAACACCCTTTTTCGCGGGGAGATTTCCCCCGCCTGTGAATACTGCGAATACGGGCGCAAAGCATCCGACAATGTGATGATTCTCTGCATCAAAAAGGGGATGGTCTCGCCGCATTATTCCTGCCGCAAGTTTCTGTACTCGCCGCTCAAGCGGGTTCCCCGCCGCCAGCCCAAACTGCCCTCCTTTTCCCCCGAGGATTTCAAGCTATAAAACACAATGGAGCGTCCTGCCGGTCTTGCAAGCCGGTCAGACGCTCTTTTTGCTTTCTATACGGCGAGATGGATCTGAACCTCAATCTGCAGCGTATCCTCGCTGAGCAGTTCTTTTTTCTCGATCATTGGCGCAAATCGCTCGGCATCTGTGGAGAGAAACCACCAACTAAGACGGAACGGGTCCATACCATTTTCCACGCAGCACCGCAAATAAACTTTTTGCATTGTCGCGGTGAGTCGTGATTCGATTTTGTCTTCGATCTTCTTTGGATCTGCATCATTGCGCAGATCTTTCACCTCTCCCCGCAAAAGCAGTTTTAAATGCGGCTTTTGGCCATCCTCCACCGTATACTCAATGCCAAGATCTCTCACAGTACAGCTGTCTTGGCCGTCAAGATACGAATACTCTTTTTTCTCGCCCAAAAGAATCTGCGCTGCTTCCATCTCCTCTCCGGTCAAGCAGAGCTGCATCCGGCGATCCCGAAAGAAAAGCAATGCATCTGTTTTGGGGCCTGCCTTTTCAAAGGTAATCCGGGGCAGAAGAAAAAAGTCCTCGACCTCTCCAGTGAGATCAAAACGATAGATCATCTGCGTAAGCCCTTTATCCTGATCGAGATCATTTTTCTGTTCTTCGAGCGTTTTGATCGTCTGCTGGGCTGTTTCGGGTTCGATCAGCTTCTCCTCTTCCTGTTTCTGATACGCATAAACCGCTGTATTGGGGCGGGATGCGCGTTCTTGAGAAAAATAATCGAGGATTTCATCCAGAGATTTCGCCGCGGTGGTTTCCTCGACAAAGAGCAGTTCATTCTGCGCATAGAATGCCTCAAAATTCATCTTGCTCTCCGCATCGAGCAATGCCGTCTGAACGGCGCCCCCCTTTCCCTCTGCAACAAGAATTTCCCGCGCGGCATCGGCATTTTCCTCATCGCGTGGGACCGCGTAAGCGATCAGTTTGATTGAATAGAGTTCTTCCTCGGAAGAAACACAGATCATCTTGACCACTGCGCGCTCAGATAGACCAACCGGGCGCTGACAGCCGGTGAGGAGCAGCAGAACAGCCATTAGTCCCAAAAAACGTTTCAATGTTCTCTTCTCCTCCTTTGGGGGATGATCGCAAGCAGCAATGTGCCTCCGGCAGCGCCAACTGTGATCCACCGAAAAAGTGTTGCGGTGGGAAAAGGATGCAGAAGAACTGCCGTGCTGCCAAAGAGCAAAACGGTGACCAGCACGGTATATCTCTTTCCCCCTTTGGGCATGATGCCGCGCAGCAGCAACTCTGTTGCGGCCGCTTCCATCACAATCCCCAGCAAAAGCGCCATCAGCCAAATCGAGGAGTGCAGGCTGTCCAGACGGCGAAAAACAGACAATCCACCGATCCTCGCCAGAGTGTAAACGGGCTGACGCTGTACCGACGCAAAACTGCCCAATGTCAGCTCACCGATCACGGTAAAGAGAAAATAGGTTGCAAATACCCCGATCAGCAATCGGCTCCACCGCAGCTTGGTGGGATACTGTGTCTTTTCTGAAAGGACGGTCCCCGCGAGCAGCGCAGGCGAAAAATAGAATCCCGTTCCGAGCGCCTGCAGCACCTTTGTCTCCGGATGCGGCAGAATCTGGAGATTTTGCAGCCGCAGATCCCGCAGGTTTGAGAGGACAACCAGTCCGAAGGAGAGCAAAATCAGGATCAGCACTACCCCGCCGACCCGGGCAAATCCCTCAGCGCCCAGACGGACCGCATAAAAGACCAAGAGCAGGACAAGGGGTAAAAAGAGAAAGAAGGAGATTCTTTCCTCCCCTGTAAATCCGAGAAATCCGTCTGCGTCATTTAACGCGGCGCCCCCCGATACCGAGAGTACTGCTGCCGCGAAAAACAAGATTATTTTTCCAACGGGGTTCTGTGCACGTTGCGCACAGCAGAGGACGGATCGCTTCTGCGGACGCAGCAGCAGAGCGACCAACAGAAGGTTGATCCCCGCTGCGGGAATCAGTACCTGTGCCGGGAATTGGATTGGATCCCGATAAGGGCGGATCAGCATCTCCGCCGTCATGGTGAGATAGACACAGACAAGCAGCTGGCCGCCGCCGATCGTATCATCTTTCATGCCGGTCCCTCCTCTTTGCTCCGGGCAGATCTGTCACGACAAATCGTGTGCCCTGCATCTTTTTCCAGCTTGCGCGCAGGATTCCGTCCCGCAGCGCACCCCGGTTATACGGGGTCAGCGGTGCAGTGTACGGCAGTCCAAAACTGTTAATAGAGCAGATGTTAAAGATTGTCGTCAGAATCATCAAGACAATGCCCAGAGGACCCAGCAGCCCGCCTGCGAGGATAAAGAGCATCCGCAGAATGGTAATCGGCTGATAAAGGGAAGGCACGGCAAATCCGCAAATTGCGCTGAGAGAAGCAACAATGACCACAGGGGAGCCGAGGATGCCAAACTGGATCGCTGCATCTCCCACAATCAACGCAGCGACAAGGCTGACTGAATGTCCGATTGCCTTTGGCAGACGCAGACCGGCTTCTTTGACGATTTCAAGGATGAGGTTGACGAAGATTGCTTCCATAAAAAGAGGCAACGGCGTTGCCGCTTCGCTGGCTGCAATCTTGTAGAGCAGCTGACCGGGCAACAATTCCGGGGTGAAATTCGCCACCGAGACAAAGATCCCGGGGAAGAGCACTGCGATCAGAAACGCCACATATTTGAGCGCACGGATGAACGAGGCATAATAAGGCCGGGAGCAGTAGTCGTCCATCGACTGAAAGTTCTCGGTAAAAAAGAACGGCACGAGTACCGCATAAGGCGTTCCATCCGCGAGAATTGCAATTTTACCCTCGCAGACTTTTGCACATAGAGTATCCGGCCGTTCGGTCATCCCAGCACAGCTGAAGAGAGAATAGGGATTTTTTTCGAGAAAGGGCGCGAGGTATCCGGAATCGAATACCATCTGCAGCTGGATCCGCTTCAAACGCGCCATTACTCCTTCCAGCAGCCGGCGGTCCACCAGATCACGATGATAGATTACCGCGATCTCGGTATCTGTGTATCTTCCCACCCGCATTGTCCTGATCACAAGCCCTTCGCTGCGCACGCGTCGGCGGATCAGCCCCATATTGCGGCGCAGCACATCGCAGAACGCTTCCTTTGAGCCATAGACGTTAACCTCACTGTCCGGTTCACCGGGAGACCGCTGGGCAAAATTCTGCGCAGCAAAGGAGTAGGCCCTGCAGTCGCCGTCTGCCAAGAACACCCCGTTGCCGGCACAGAGATTGTAGAACAGGTCCTCTCTGGTTTCGATCGGTGCTGCGGAAAAGGGCACTCCGCTGTGGACGGCAAGATACTTTGCCAATTCTGCTCCATTTGAAAAGCGGCGCGGCTCATATTGCAGCGGCCGCAGCAGCAATTCCCATGCGAGATCCACCCCTGCAAGGTCATCGCAGAGCATCAATGCACACTCCACCCCGCACAGCTGCATCTTCTTGGTAAAAAAATCGGCCGATCCGTCAAACTTCTCTTTCAGCCATGCGAGGTTTTGATCCAGATTCGGGTCAATCGAGGCCATTTTCGTCACATCCCCTCCTGACATTTTTCTCTGGATAGTATGGCGCCCGCTGCATGAATTTAATCTGCGCTGTCCAGAATAACGGCAACAGTATACAGCGAGAGGGCGGTGAAGATGCGTTGATGATCTTGATTCTGCGCACCCTGCTGATCTATGTGATGATTATTGCTGCGATGCGGCTGATGGGAAAGCGTCAGATCGGAGAACTGCAGCCCTCAGAACTGGTATCCACAATCCTGCTTTCCAACCTTGCATCAATCCCGATTGAATCTCCCGAAATCCCGCTGCTCTCTTCTATTTTGCCGATCTTTCTGATTGTCTGCCTCGAAATTCTTGTCACTGCGCTCTATACCCGTTCTCACCGATTGGCCAGTATGGTTTCCGGGTACCCGAAAATCATAGTGCGCAGCGGGGTGATTGATCAGCAGATTCTGCGGGAACTTCGCTTTACGGTAGACGACCTGCTCGCCTCCCTGCGCGCGAAGGACATTTTTCGGCTGGAGGAAGTTGATCTGGCATTGGTTGAGACCAACGGCAGTGTCAGCGTCTTTACCGCGCAATCCTCCGACGGCGCAAAATCCGCATCCGACAAAAAGGAGGCAAAGCGACCCACGCTGCCGCTGATCATTGACGGCTGTATCAGCCGGGATGCCGCCACCTACTGCGGTGTGGATCCCGGATGGCTGAAAGGGATACTGCGCAAAGAACGGGTGGGCCAACAGGATATTCTGCTGATGCTCTGCAGCGATGACAAGGAATACACGATTATCAAAAAGCAATAATCCATTCTCAAAGAGCGCACCCAACCCCTGTTCCCCATTTATTTTTATGATAAGGTGATACGATATGTCGCGGGTAAAGATTGCTTTTTTTCTGCTGCTCGTCATTCTCCTGATCTCTGTTTTGGGATGTGTTGCGGTAGACCGCATTACCGTGCAAATGAACAGCTATCTCTCGGTTGCACAAAAACAAAACCAGAGCGGGGATCTCCCCGCTCTGGTTCAAACGCTGACAGATTTAGAGCAATATTATCAGTCAAGAGAATGGCTGCTTTCGCTCTTTTTGCGCCGAGACTATGCCGCAGCAGCGGAAATTGCACTTGCCCCGCTGCGAAGTTATGCCTTAGATGGACAAAAAACAGACTGCGCCGCAGCACTGAGAACCGCACGCGCACAGGTCAATGCAGTGCGTCATGTATTCTTGTGCTTTTTCTGATTGTTATTGAGAAGTTCTTTGAGCTCATCCATAAAGGTGTTGATGTCGCTGAACTGCCGGTACACGGATGCAAAGCGGACATAGGCAACCTCATCGATATTTTTCAGATGCTCCATTGCCAGTTCGCCGATCTCCAACGAAGTGACCTCGCGGTTCAAGGTGTTGAGCAGTGTCTGCTCAATCTCATCCACCGCCCGCTCAAGGGTATCAATCGGCACCGGACGCTTTTCGCATGCCCGCATCAGTCCATTGAGTAGTTTCTGCCGGTCAAACGCCTCGCGTGAATGATCCTTCTTTACCACCATCAGTGGAACAGTCTCCACGATTTCATAGGTGGTAAAGCGCTTTTTGCATGAGAGACACTCTCTGCGGCGGCGGATCCGCTCGCCGTCGTCCGCGGGGCGGGAATCGATAACCTTTGACTCCACCTCACCGCAATAGGGACACTTCATCTTGAACCTCCTCATCGGGTGAGCAGCTCATACACCAACTCACCCAAGTTTTCCGGTCTGACGCTCGCAGCAAACAGTTTTTCAAACCAACTGCGCGCGAGCGATTCATCACAGGTAATATCCGCCACCTGTGAAAACCGATCGCCATTTTTCTGCCGAGATACAATCATAATCGAATAACTCATCCGCTCCAGCACAGGGCTCGCAAGGAGAAAATATTCCAGTTCCTTCTCACCGGAACGGCAGCTCTTTCGATCAACAACACACCCGCTTGACATCAAAGGCACCTTCCTCTCTTTTCCTCTCGTACATTATAGTACAGGGAAAGGCAAAGGGGAAGAAATTTCGTTCGCAACAATTTGACATCATTTGACGCATTCTGACACGGTTCGACTGTTCTCGACAAAATCCAACAAATATTTTTCAATTTTTTCTGACAAACCGCGTCAATTTATTCGCCCTGTGCGCAGTGTAAGAAGCCAACAGCATCTGCAATCTCCTGTGCCGAACCAAAATTATCACGGTAGAGCTCGACCACCGCATCACCTTGATAACCCATTTTTCGGAGCTGATCAAAGAAGGCGGGAAAGTCAAAGTCTCCTTTTCCCGGCGGCAGGCAGTTGCAGCTCTCAGTGTGATCGCTCAGATGGAGATGTGCCAGCGAAGGCCCCATTGCCTCGAGCATCTCCTCAATCCTCTCTCCGCCGCGGACCGCCTGCTTGAGGTCCAGCACAAATCGCACCTCATCCCCCAGCAGCTGCCGCATTCGACGCACATTCTCGGCAACACCGCACCGACAGCGAGAGACATTTTCCTGACACAGCGTCAGGCCGTACTCCCGAGCGATTGAAAAAAGGCGTGCAAAGTTTTCACAATATCCCTCAAATGGAAAAGGAGTTCCCTTGTAGTCACCGTGCAGGATAAAGATCTTTGCGCCAAGTTCAGCAGCACAGTCGAACAGCCTGCGGTAGAGTTCGATTCCGTCCGAAAGCCTTCTCTCATAGGCCGAAGAGAAGAAAAAGGATTCCATCGCTGACGTGAAGGGGTGAAAAGAAAGAACCTGCGTCCCCGCCGCATCCAGCTGCTGTTTCAGACGGGCGCGATACTGCAAATCGAGCTCTTGAAAGGTATTCATAAAGAGTTCGACATACGCAATTCCGATCTTCTGCAGCCGTTCTACCCCTGTTTCGGTGAACTCCGGGTAAAAGCAAGCACTCGACGCGCCGATCCGCATCCTTTCCCCTCCCCTCCTGGCATGAAATCACTGATGACGCACTCAGGCGCCGAGCAGATGCTCTACGGCTGCCAAGCGGACTGCAATGCAGAGCAGCTTGGTAGCTTCCTCAACCTCGCCAAGCTGCGGGAAGGTCGGTGCGAGCCGGATGTTGGTATCCTCCGGATCAACCCCATAGGGATAGGCCGCTCCCGCACCGGTCAGGACCACACCGGCCTCCTTGCAGAGGGCAACGGTGCGTTTTGCGCAACCCGGAAGCGTGTAAAGGCTGAGGAAATATCCTCCCTTGGGATCTGTCCAATGCGCAATAGGACCGCAATCCGCCAGACCCTCCGCCAGCAACCGGCGCATCGCATCAAATTTCGGCTTGATGATCTGCTTGTGCCGCTCCATGTGAAGCAGGATATGGGCTTTATCCTTGAGGAAGAGAACGTGGCGCAGCTGATTCATCTTATCAAAGCTGATAATCATCGGGAAGAGTGATTTACTGATCTGCGCAAAAGTCTTGGGACCCGCAGCAAGCGCCGATACCCCAGCACCGGGGAAGGTGATCTTACTGGTCGAACAGAAAAGAATCGGCAGTTCCTCATGTCCGGATGCAATGCAGGCGTCCATAATATTCATCGTCTGCTCCGGTGCGTCCTCAAGATAGTGGACCATATAGGCATTATCCCACATAATCTTGAAGTTATCCGCCGCGGGCTCCAGCGCTGCAAGGCGGCGCACGGTTTCATCCGAATAGCAATAACCATCCGGGTTGGAATAGGTCGGCACACACCAGATGCCCTTGACATGCGGATCCTTGACCAGCTGTTCGACGATCTCCATATCGGGGCCATCCTCCCGCATAGGCACACTGATCAGGTCAAATCCGAAATGCTCGGTAACCCGGAAATGACGATCATAGCCCGGTACCGGGCAGAGGAACTTTCTGTGCTCATCTTCATTCCACGGCGTTCCGCCAAGACCATCTTTGCAGCCGGCAGCAATAATGTCGTACATCAGTTGAAGACTTGAGTTGCCGCCGACGAGAACCTGCGCGGGATCCACGCCGAGCAATTCGCCAAACAGTCTGCGCGCCTCAGGGATCCCCTCAAGAAATCCATAGTTGCGAGCATCCGCACCGCTCTCCGTCTTGTATTCTTTGATGTCCAGCAGTCCCATCGAAAGGTCCAACTGCTCAGGGCAGGGCTTGCCGCGGGACATATCCAGTTTGAGGCCCTCCGCCTTTTTGGTCTCATAAATTGCGAGCAGCCGCTGGCGCTCGGCCTCCAGTTCGGCTTTACCCATCGAAAGATAATCAGCCATCTTGTTTCCCTCCATAAATCTCATTGATCTGTTTGGCCGCTTGAGGAACAGCTCCTCAATTCCCGTGCAGCACAAATAGACTAATTTATTATAGTCTATTTTGTGCCATATTGCAAAAGCTTTCTGACAAGATGCCTTTTTCCTTTCATTTTTTGATTCAAAAGCAAAAAATGCTTGACAATCACTTACAAATTGCTTATTATATATAAGCGCCCTCTGTTAAGGCGCTGCAAAAATTGAACAGGTCAAATGATTTGACACGCCTGTTTTCTTCCCTATATGGAGAGATGGCTGAGCTGGTCGAAGGCGCACGATTGGAAATCGTGTATACTAGAAATAGTATCAAGGGTTCGAATCCCTTTCTCTCCGCCAAAAGAAAACCGCACAAAATTGTCTTACGGGACAGTTTGTGCGGTTTTTCGTTTGCAAAATTATTCTTTTTTCTCTATGATATAAAGTATACGCAATGGCGAACATTTTTTCCCTTAGAGAATAACTATTCGTTGATGCGAATTATTTTTCTGCCGCTGTGATAGGAGCTGTGTTATGGAATATCTCACTTCCCATCAGATCGCCATGCTCTGGAATATCTCCCCTCGCCTCGTTCAGAAGCTCTGTGCACAGGGACGTATTCTTGGCGCAAAGAAACATGGTAATTCTTGGATGATCCCTTCTGACGCCCAAAAGCCACAGGATCCACGCCGGCAAAAAGATGTCATACCAATCTCCCGGCAGGATTCCGCCTTTTTCTCTACCTCCGCTTCTTCTTTGTCTTCCTGCTCCGGCCTTATGCCGCTGATGAACACTCCTTTTCTTCCGGGACACTGCATGGAAAAAATCGAACAGATGGCAGAAGGCCCTGAAAAGGAGATGGCGCGCGCTGAATATTATTATTTCAGCGGTCAAGCGGAGTTGGCGCTGAAAACTGCTGGCCCGTTTCTCGATTCTGAAGATCTTGCACTTCGGCTTTCTGCCAATCTGATCTGCGGATACGCCAATCTCACGATTGGAGAAATTGAACAGGCCCACAGTGCGCTGCATGCATTGCAAAATCTGGTTTTTTCCATCAAAGACCCTTCTTCTCCGCTCTTCGCCGCCGCGGTCTGCATCAATACGGCTGCCGCAACGCTGCTGCATCTGCCGCTGCCCGAAGGACTTCCCTCTGCGCAGAAATATCTGGCACTGCTTCCAGACGGCTTGCGGGCGTTCGGGATGTATGTGTCGGCGCACTCTGCCTATCTTCACGGGGAATATGAGCGCAGTCTCGGAATTGTGGAAGCGACATTGAGTATGCAGGGAGAAATATACCCCATCGCATCAATCTACCTGCATCTTGTCGCTGTAATGGACCAGATGAGCCTGCGCCGACCTGATCAGGCCCAGATTCATCTGTTAAAAGCATGGGATTTGGCCCGACCGGATGATCTGATCGAAGGGTTCGGGGAGCACCATGGTCTTTTGGGAGGGATGCTTGAGGCTGTGATCAAGAAGAACTGGCCGGATGATTTTAAGCGGATCATCGCGATCACCTATCGTTTTTCCGCGGGATGGCGCAGAGTTCACAACCCAGTCACCGGTCATGATGTTGCGGACAATCTGACCACAACCGAATTTGCCGCCGCAATGCTTGCCGCGCGCGGTTGGACCAATCTGGAGATTGCCGAGCAGATGAATATCTCCCCCAATACCGTCAAGCGCTATATCTCAACGGCGCTGGAGAAGCTGAACATCCGTCACCGTCAAGATCTAAAAAAATATATGCTGCAATAGCCTTTTTCTTCTAAAATACACATAGCCCATTTTTCCTTCTCTTTCGGGTGATGTCCGAAATGTCGTTTTCTGCTATAGTAAAAAGCGATCCGGAAAAAGCCGTTTCTATCTGGATAACATAACTTTAACGAGCAGTAAGCGTTCCAGAAGGAGGAGGATCATATCATGACATGTCCCTCTGTCTTTGAAATCACCGTCACCAGTACAGAGCATTGTGAATGGCAAGGATTTGTTTTCTTCCCCTCATCCGGGATGCATTTTCCCTTTCAAAGCGTCTTGGAATTGATCTGTATCATAGAGGAGAAAGCTTTTTTACAAAGCTCCTCTGATCTCACAGTGCTGGGCGGCCAGCCCAATCTCTGATCCCAATTTTTCAGAAAAATAAAGATCCCCCGGCCTGCCATCAAATAGACGCCGGGGGATCTTTATCTATTTACCTATTCGCACAAAAACGCTTTTATTTCTTCTTCTGTTCCAATGCCGCGGCGATAAACTCGCGGAAGATCGGATGTGCGCGGTTGGGGCGGCTCTTGAACTCCGGATGATACTGAACACCCACAAAGAAGCGGTTGCTCGGGATCTCGACCGCTTCGACAAGCCGACCATCGGGAGAGGTGCCCGCAATCGCAAGGCCCGCCTTGACAAAGGCATCGCGGAATTCATTGTTGAACTCATAACGATGACGATGGCGCTCCTCAATCTGTGCCGAGTGATAGGCCTGCTCGAGCATGCTGCCCGGCACAATATTGCAGGGATATGCGCCCAGACGCATGGTGCCGCCCTTGGGCAGGTTACCGTGCTGGTCGGGCATCAGATCGATCACCCGATGCTGGGAATTGGGATCGAACTCGCTGGAGTTCGCATCGGCAAATTTCAGCACATTGCGAGCGTACTCGATCACCGCGATCTGCATACCGAGGCAGATGCCGAAATACGGCAGATTGTTCACCCGAGCATACTGCGCGGCCAAAATCATGCCCTCGATTCCCCGATCGCCAAATCCGCCCGGAACCAGAATGCCGTCACAGCCGGCCAGCTGCTGTGCAATGTTCTCCTCTGTGAGCTGCTCACTGTCCACCCATTCAATCGTGACATGGGCGCCATTCTCATAGCCCGCGTGAGAGAGCGCCTCATTTACCGACAGGTAGGCGTCATGCAGCTTCGTGTATTTGCCGACAAGGGCAATCTTCACCGGGGTGGTTGCCGCGCGGATCCGGTCCAGCATGGCATTCCAATCGGTCAGATCGCAGGGCGCACAATGAATATCCAGTTCCCGGCAGACGACATTTGCCAGTCCATTCTCCTCCAGCATGATCGGTGCCTCATAGAGCACCGGCAGGGTCAGGTTCTCGATAACGCAGTCCGGCTTGACATTGCAGAACAGCGCAATCTTGTTCTTGACCGACTGCTCGATCGGCTCATCACTGCGGGTGATGATAATATCCGGCATGATGCCGAAAGACTGCAGCTCCTTGACCGAGTGCTGGGTCGGCTTTGACTTGTGCTCGTTGCTGCCCTTGATATACGGCACCAAGGTCACATGGATAAACAGGCAGTTGTGCCGTCCCACCTCATGCGCGACCTGACGGATCGCCTCGAGGAAGGGCTGGCTCTCAATATCACCAGTGGTGCCGCCGATCTCGGTGATGACGACATCCGCATCGGTCTTCTTGCCAACCGAATAGATAAAGTTCTTAATCTCTCCGGTAATATGAGGAATGACCTGCACCGTCTCGCCAAGATACTCGCCGTTACGCTCCTTATTCAGCACATTCCAGTAGACCTTGCCGGTAGTGAGATTGGAGAACTTATTCAGATTTTCATCGATGAATCGCTCATAGTGCCCCAAATCCAGATCTGTCTCGGCACCGTCCTCGGTGACAAACACCTCGCCGTGCTGATAGGGACTCATTGTACCAGGGTCCACGTTGATATAGGGGTCCAGCTTCTGGGCCGCAATCTTCAACCCTCTGGCTTTGAGCAGACGCCCAAGACTTGCCGCCGTGATTCCCTTTCCAAGACCGGACACCACACCGCCTGTCACGAAAATGTACTTTGTCATCCTACCTTCATCCCTTCATCCCAAAATTAAATATACAATACGCAGTGCCGACGCCCGCCGGCCCCACGACCTTAACAAAACTCATTCACATCTCATAGGTGTTCAAGATTCCCTCCGCGATCCCACGTCGGGTCATCCGGCGATCCATCGCCTGCTTTTCAATATAGCGGTGCGCCTGCTCCTCGCTGAAGCCAAGATGTTCGATCAAGACGTATTTTGCGCGTTCCACAATCCGCAGCTCTTCGATCTTTTCCCGCAGGCGGCGGTTTTCCTCCAGCAGGCGGTCAATCCTTTTCTGCGCCGCATGCAGCAGCTTTATGCTCTGATAAAACGTTGCACGGGCAAGCGGTCTTGTCAGCACAAAAACGCCATAATCCTCCACCTGCGCGGCAATCTCCTCCTCCAGCTCCGCCTTGACAACCAACAGCACCCCCGCGCCGCTGCGCGCAGCGCGGATTGCCAGTTCCTGTCCGAACTCATCCCGCAGCGGGGTATTGATTAAGAGAAGATCATACTCATTTCCCATCAACAGCCGCCGTGCCGCGCTCCCGCTGGAAGCCATCGTAAGAGAGGGCGGTGAGGACTGCGAAAAAAGCTCTGCAAACGCCTGCTGTGATCTCTCGCTTGCGGAGACAATCAGCACTCGCTCCATTCCGCAGTTCCTCCTTTCCCTCTCTCAACCGGTCAAAGCACTCCGAAATAGAGTGCCTTTTGTCTCTCAAATGCATGCTCTGCTGTTTCCGCCTGCTGCGCCTCCTTGCGCTTGAGATCGAGATATTTTTGACGAATCCCCTCCGGCAAAACCCGTTTGACGAGATCGCTTTCCTGCGCCAATTCGACGGCCTCGGAAAGGCTTTGCGGCAGCGTCGGCAGATCTTCCTGTTCTCCCGAATAAAGGTTCCGATCCGTCGGCGCGGGCAACACAAGCTCCTTCTCGATCCCCTCCAGTCCCGCTTCAATCAAAAGGGCAAAAGACAAATAGGGGTTGCAGGCGGGATCCGGGCTGCGCAGCTCCATCCGGCTAAAATCCCCTTCCGCCGCAGGGATTCGTACCAACTGGCTTCGATTTTGATGAGACCAGGTCAGATAGCGCGGCGCCTCAAAAGAGCCCAAACGCGCATAAGAATTCACTGTCGGGTTGAGAAAGGCCGAGAGTTCCGCTGTGCGGGCAAGAATGCCGGCGATGAACTGTTTGGCCTGCGGCAGGAATCCGTCTGCATTGCCCAAAAACAGGTTCTGGTCCTCCTTATTATACAGGCTCATATTGATGTGCATGCCGCTGCCGGGCGCATCCTGAATCGGCTTCGGCATAAAGCTGGCGTGCAGTCCATGCTGGGCAGCAATCGCCCGCACCGCCGCCTTAAAGGTAATCACATTGTCCGCCGCCCGCACTGCGGTGCTGTATCTAAAATCGATCTCATTCTGCCCGGGGCCCTGTTCATGGTGGCTCGCCTCGGGGGTGAATCCCATCTCCTCCAAAACGAGGCAGACATCTCGGCGAAGGTTTTCCCCCTTGTCCAGCGGCGCGATATCAAAATATCCGCCGCGGTCCAACGGGCGCTCGGTGGGATTTCCCTCCTCGTCCAGCTGGAACAGATAAAATTCACACTCCGGCCCCATCTTGCAGACATATCCTCTCTGTGCCGCGTGCGCTACCGTGCTGCGCAGCAAGAGACGGCAATCTCCCTCAAAGGGGATGCCGCCGGGGCGCCGGATATCGCAAAAAAGCCGCGCGACCCGCCGATGGTCCGGACGCCAGGGCAGCACCGACAGCGTTGCGGGATCGGGAAACAGCAGCAGGTCGGACTCCTCCACATTCATAAACCCACTGATCGCGGACGCATCAAAGGAAATACCGCTCTCAAACGCACGCGGCAGTTCCGAGGGCTGGATTGCAATATTTTTCTGCACGCCAAAAATGTCGCAGAACGCCAGCCGGATAAATTTGATGTCATTTTCTTTTATATACTGCAGGATTTCATCCACATTGCCGTACATCTGTTGTCCTCCTGTCCAAATATTCCCCGACCAATCTAAAAAAAGCGTTCGCCGCAAATCTCTCCGTAAAGGATATCTCCTCCCGTGCAGAGCCTGCGGCGAACTTCATTGTCCACCGGCAGATTATACTATAAATCAGGGCCTGCTGTCAACGCAGCAAAAAAATTTTTCTCATTTTCAAAAAGCACTTGACAAATATCTGCGCAAGGCATATAATGCACCACATGAACAGCAAAGGCGCTGTGGGCAACTAGCCCGCGGCGCCTTTGTTTTTTGTTTTTGTCTGCTTCTGAGGATCCGCAGCAGCCGACAAGATGACATTGATTCCGTTTTATTTCGTCAAGAGAGGATGAAATCAGATGAGCAGCGTATCAGAAATTTTCGGCAGTCTCGTTTTCAACGAGCATGTGATGAAAGAGCGCCTTCCCGCGGAGACCTATGCCGCACTCAAGCGCACCATCGAGGAGGGGCGCAGCCTTGACCGCAGCATCGCCAATGTCGTGGCCAACGCGATGAAAGATTGGGCCATCGAGAAAGGGGCCACTCATTTCACCCACTGGTTCCAGCCGATGACCGGCGTCACGGCAGAAAAGCATGAAGGCTTTCTCTATCCCCAAAAAGATGGCTCGGTCATCATGCGCTTTTCCGGCAAAGAGCTGATCCGGGGCGAGCCCGATGCTTCCAGCTTCCCTTCCGGCGGTCTGCGCGCAACCTTTGAGGCACGCGGATATACCGCATGGGATGCCACCTCCTTCGCCTTTATTAAGGATAGGACCCTCTGCATTCCCACCGCATTCTGCTCCTATGGCGGCGAGGCGCTGGATAAAAAGACCCCCTTGCTGCGCAGCATGGAACTGCTGAATAAGCAGGCACTGCGGATCTTGCGGCTGTTCGGTGACACCCAGACCATCCGGGTCAACACCACCGTCGGTCCTGAGCAGGAATATTTCCTCATCGACAAGAAACTGTATGAGAAGCGTCGTGACCTGATCTACTGCGGCCGCACCCTTTTCGGTGCACGGCCTCCCAAGGGGCAGGAACTGGATGACCACTACTTCGGCTCGCTGAAGGATCGGGTCTCTGACTTCATGCATGATCTTGACGAAGAGCTCTGGAAATTGGGCATCTTTGCAAAAACCGAACACAATGAGGTTGCTCCGGCGCAGCATGAGCTCGCACCGATCTTCACCACAACCAACATCGCCACCGATCACAACCAGCTCACGATGGAGATGATGCGCAAGGTGGCCGGCCGGCATGGCCTTGTCTGCCTGCTGCATGAAAAGCCCTTCGCCGGTGTCAACGGCAGCGGCAAGCACAACAACTGGTCGATTTCGACCGATCGCGGCGTCAACCTGCTCGAGCCGGGCGACAGCCCCAGCGAAAACGCGCAGTTCCTGCTCTTCCTCGCCGCTGTCATCAAGGGCGTTGATGAATATCAGGATCTGCTCCGCGTCTCGGTTGCCTCTGCGGGCAATGATCATCGTCTGGGTGCAAACGAGGCGCCCCCGGCCATCGTCTCGATGTTTGTCGGCGACGACCTGATGGAGGTCCTCAACGCAATCGAAACCGGCAGCCCCTCCGGACACAAGGATAAGGTCGAGATGCGGATCGGCGTCCACACCCTGCCGCGTTTCACCCGTGACACCACCGACCGCAACCGCACCTCTCCGTTTGCCTTTACCGGCAACAAATTCGAGTTCCGTATGGTCGGTTCTTCCCAGTCAATCGCTGACTGCAACACGATGCTCAACACCATCGTCGCCGAAGAGCTGAGCCAGTTTGCCGATCAGCTGGAAGGGGCGGAAGATTTCGAGTCTGCCCTCAATGAACTGGTGCGTAAGACGATTATCGACCACAAGCGGATCATCTTCAACGGGAACAACTACTCGGATGAGTGGGTTGCCGAGGCGCAGGAGCGCGGTCTGCTGAACCTCAAGAGCACGGTGGAAGCGCTTCCCTATCTGGTGAAGGAGAAGAACATCGAGCTCTTCACCAAGAACAAGATCTTCACCGAAACTGAACTGCGGTCCCGGTACGAAATCATGCTGGAGGAGTACTCTAAGACCATCAACATCGAGGCATTGACGATGGTGGATATGGTCAAGAAGGACATTATTCCCGCCTGCCTGAAATATCAGGAATTCCTTGTCGATACCGTACTGAAAAAGCGTCAGCTGAGCATCGGCGTCTCCTCCGCAGCGGAGGAGGATTTGATCGGAAAGATCTCCTCCCTCACCGGCTGCCTCTACAATAAAGTCAGCCAGCTTGAAAACTCGCTGCTTGCCGCCAAGGAGTATGAGGATTCGAAATCTCAGGCCGTCTTCTACCGCGAGACGATCTTTGCCTCGATGCAGGAACTGCGTGCAGTTGCCGATGAGCTGGAAGGACTGGTTTCGAAGGAGTATTGGCCCTATCCCAACTACGGTGAGCTGCTTTTCAGCGTTCAGTAAAATGCCGAAAAAACGCCTGTGATATTGTACTGTTTGCTCCCTTGACCGACCAGTAAAACTTCATATATAATGGGTATGTTAACTATTTAACATACCCATTATTTTTTTGCTTTTTTTCGAAATTTTAATAGAAAGAAGGGGCCTATTTATGAACATTTACATCTGTGTCGGGAGTTCTTGCCATCTGAAGGGATCCTACAACATCATCGCGCTGATGAAAGAGTCGCTTGCTAAGTACCAGCTGACTGATAAGGTCAACGTATCCGCCGCGTTTTGTCTCGGCAGATGCACCGATGGGGTCACCATCAAGGTGGATGATGAGATTGTCACCGGCGTATCCCCCGAAAATTTCGATCAGGTCTTTGCACAGCATGTTCTGAGCAAACTGCAGTGATAATATCCGATAAAGGAGGAGTCAGATCATGAGCGATTTCCTCGGACTGCGCAGGTCCAACTGCAAGAACTGCTACAAGTGCATTCGCCATTGTCCGGTCAAAAGTATTAAATTTTCCGACAATCAGGCGCACATCGTCTCAAACGAGTGCATCCTGTGCGGCGAATGCTTTGTTAACTGTCCTCAAAATGCGAAGGTGATCCGAGATGATCTGCCTCAGGTAAAGGAACTCATTGCTTCCGGGCGCCCTGTCATTGCCAGCGTCGCGCCCTCCTTTATCTCAGAATTCGGCGTTAGCAACTTCAGTCAGGTCTGCAAGCTGCTGCAAAAGCTGGGTTTTACCTCCGCGGAGGAAACGGCGATCGGTGCGGGAATTGTAAAAAACCGTTATCAGGAAATGATCCGCGATGGAAATCATCCGCTGATCATCTCCTCCTGCTGCCACACCATCAATACGCTAATTCAAAAGTATTATCCCGGAGCACTTCCCTATCTGGCCGATGTGCTCTCCCCCATGCTGGCGCATTGCCAGTTAATTAAGGAGAAAAATCCGGATGCCGCCACGGTATTTATCGGTCCCTGTATCTCCAAAAAAGAGGAGGCCAGCATCTACGGCATCTGTGATGTTGTGCTGACCTTCGAGGATCTTGAGCGCTGGATGGAGGAAGAAAAGGTCGACTTTGAACCGGATGACACCGATGAGAGCGGCAAGCGACCGAGGTTTTTCCCCATACCCGGCGGAATCATTGCCAGCATGGATACAGAAAATACCGGTTACGAGTACATTGCGGTCGATGGCGTCGAAAACTGCAAGGCTGCCCTTGCCGAAATTGCCGCAGGCCACCTGACCAACTGCTTTGTCGAGATGAACGCCTGTCAGGGTGGGTGCATCAATGGGCCCGCCGCTTCCAGCCGGCGGCGCAGCGCGCTGGCCGGGACAGTAAAGGTGCGGTCTTTTGCGGGCATGGAGGAGTATGACGCCAAGCTGAAAGCTCCGCTCGAGAAGAAGATGGACTATATCGGCGCACACAATCGGATGCCGGGCGAATCTACCATCAAGGAGATCCTCGCCAAAATGGGAAAAACCAGCCCGGAGCAGGAACTCAACTGCGGTAGCTGCGGTTATAACACCTGCCGGGAAAAGGCAATCGCCGTCTATCAGGGCAAGGCAGATCTGAGCATGTGCCTGCCTTTCCTCAAGGAAAAGGCGGAGAACTTCTCCGACAAGGTGATCAATAATACGCCGAATGCGATCTTTGTCATGGACGAGGATCTCAATATCCAGCAGATCAATCAGGCGGCGCTGAACCTCTTCAATATTCCAGCGGGTTCCAACCTCAAGGGGACTCCCCTTGTCCGGCTGCTCAATCCGGTTGATTACTTGACCGTCATGACCACCGGCCGAAATGTCCGCGAAAAGAAGTACTATCTGGCTGAGTACAAAAAATATGTCTCTGAAACGATTATCTACGAAAAAGAGTACCACATGCTCTTCAGTATCATGCGGGACATCACAGAGGCGGAAAATAAATCCGCACAGCAGGATGAACTGCGACGTGAAACGGTGGAAATCACCGACCAAGTGATCGAAAAGCAGATGCGGGTGGTGCAGGAGATCGCCTCTCTGCTGGGTGAGACCACAGCCGAAACCAAGATCGCGCTGACAAAGCTCAAGGAGACGATTCAGAAGTAGGAGGCTGTGTATGAACAATCTTTGGACGGATACCGGCTATGTCAGTATCAATAAAAAAGGAGAACAGCTGTGCGGTGACAAGGTCGAGGTTATCGGCAGTTCGGACAGCTGTTTGACCCTCGTCCTCGCGGATGGCCTTGGCAGTGGTGTAAAGGCAAATATCTTGTCAACGCTCACCTCAAAAATTCTCAGCACAATGATCGACGCTGGGATGTCGATTGAGGAGTGTGTGGAGACCATCGTCAAAACGCTGCCGGTTTGTCAGGTGCGCAAGGTTGCGTACAGCACCTTTACCATTATCCGCATTGACCACAACGACACTGCAAGGATTATTCAGTTTGACAATCCCAATGTCATCTTCCTTCGCAACGGCAAAAATGTGGATTATCCCATCATCTCCCGGATGGTGGGAGATAAAACGGTGCTCGAGAGCACAATTCCGCTGCAGTTGGACGATACCTTTATCGCAATGAGTGACGGCGCGATCTATGCCGGCGTCGGCAAGAGCCTGAACTTTGGCTGGCAGCGGGAAAATATCATTGATTTTGCCGAGGCCATCTTTGACTGGTCCATGTCGGCGAAGACCATCTCGACCCTGATTGTCGATGAGTGCAATACCCTGTATGAGGGAGAACCGGGCGACGATACGACGGTCGCCTGTGTCAAGATCAAAAAACGCAACCCGGTCAACCTGATGATTGGGCCGCCCTCTGATCCCAAGGACGTCAATATGATGATGAACCTGTTCTTCTCTAAGATCGGCACGAAGATTGTCTGCGGCGGCACCACCAGCACTTTGGCGGCCCAGTTCTTAGGCAAACCGGTCAATACCAGCATCGATTATATCGACCCTGATATTCCGCCAATCGCCTATGTTGAGGGGATTGATCTGGTCACCGAAGGAGTAATCACCATCAGCCGGGTGGTCGAATACGCCAAGGCCTATCTTTCGAGCAATGACATCACCGCGCCGTGGGCCAACCGAAAAGATGGTGCAGCACAGATTTCTCAAATTCTGTTTGAACAGGCCACCGACATCAACTTCTTTGTCGGAAAAGCCATTAATCCCGCACATCAAAACCCAAATCTGCCGATCAATTTCGGCATCAAGATCCGGCTGATTCAAGAGCTGGCCGAATATCTGAAGCAGATGGGCAAAAATATTAAGGTCAGCTATTTCTGATTTGGAAAAAGTCCTTTGCTCGATCGCCTTGAAAAGGGAGGAATTCAAGCCGTGAACGGAAGAATTTTTGATACCCGCGTGCAGTGGCTCAAATACAAGGTTCTCAAAGAGGTCACGAAGCACGCCTACACCGATACCCTGCAGGATGCCTATCGCGATGTACCGATGACGATTGTTCCGGACGGTACCAAAGCCACTATGCGCTGCTGTATTTACAAAGAACGCGCCGTTCTCGGCGAGCGGGTACATAGCGCAATGGGTGGGGATAAGCAAAATCCCAATGTCATTCAGGTTTTGAATATCGCCTGCGATGAGTGCCCGGTCAGCGGTTATACCGTCGGTCCGGACTGCCGCGGCTGTATTGCTCACCGCTGCGAGGAGGTCTGTCCTCGCGGCGCGATCACGATTGAAAATCACAGCGCGCACATCGATCATTCAAAATGCGTCGGCTGTGGTAAATGCGCTTCTGTCTGTCCCTATAGCGCAATCAGCAAGCACACCCGTCCCTGCGAGAACGCCTGCAAGGTCGGCGCAATTAAGATGAATGAGATCAGCAAAAAGGCGCAGATCAACAACGACAAATGCATCTCCTGCGGTTCCTGCGTTTATATGTGTCCCTTTGGCGCCATTGTGGACAGCAGTTTTATCACCGACGTCGTTCGGATGCTGAGGGAGAGCCAAAACAGCAAACACTACAAGGTATACGCTGTTGTCGCCCCATCGATCTCCACCCAGTTTGGTTACGCAAAGCTCGGACAGGTTGTTTCCGGCCTCAAAGCGCTGGGCTTTTACAATGTGGTGGAAGCTGCGCTCGGCGCTGACATGGTCTCGCTCTCGGAATCCCGTGAGCTTGCACAGCGCGGTTTTTTGACCAGCTCCTGCTGCCCTGCATTTGTGGATTATATCAAGAAAAACTTCCCTGCACTGACAGATAAGATCTCTTCCAATCTCTCCCCGATGGGAGCTGTGGGCAAATTTATCAAATCTACCGATCCCAAATCAAAGGTCGTCTTCATCGGACCATGCACCGCAAAAAAGATGGAGTTTCAGCTGCCGGAAGTCCGTCCCTTTATTGACAGTGTCTTGACTTTTGAAGAGCTGTATGCTATGTTTGAAGCCTGTGAAATCGATTTGACCAGTCTTGAGGAAGATGTTCTGGATAATGCCTCCTATTACGGTCGAATTTTCGCGCGCAGCGGCGGCCTCTCGGATGCTGTGGCTCAGGCGCTCAAGGAACAAGAGATCACGGATTTTGAGCCGAAACCTGTTGTCTGCAACGGGATCGAGGAGTGTCGGCTCGCCCTTTTAAAAGCCAGCAAAAACCTTTTGCCCGGCAATTTCATCGAGGGAATGGCCTGTGTAAACGGCTGTATCGGCGGTGCCGGCTGTCTGTCCCATGGGCCCAAGGATAAAAACGAGGTTGACGAATACGGGCGTCTCGCTCTGGAAAAAACCATCGAGAATGCCGCTGCGATCACGCTTGGCGTCAGTCCGGAAAAGGGCGTATGATCTTTTTCCCTGCCCTCTTTCCCTCTTAATCTTTGTTTTATTTTAACGCGTCCCCGACTTGTTCGGGGCGCATTTTCTATGGGGGGGGTAGTTCTATGGAAATTCTTCGTCAGCGCATCTTGAAAGACGGTGTTGTCAAGGAGGGAAACATTCTCAAGGTAGACAGTTTTCTCAATCACCAGATTGATATTTCGCTGCTCAATGAGATCGGGCGGGAATTCTATCGTCTGTTTGGGAAAGAAAAGATCAACAAAATCATCACGATCGAGTCGAGTGGGATTGCGATTGCCGCGATTGCTGCACAGTATTTTCATGTGCCTATCGTCTTTGCCAAAAAGGCCGCCAGCAAAAATATTGACGGAGAGGTTTATTCTTCGCTGATTCGCAGCTATACTCATGGAAATGATTATACCGCGATTCTCGAGAAAAAGTTTTTGGGTCCAGAGGATCGGATCTTGATCCTCGATGACTTTCTCGCCACCGGAAAAGCACAGCTGGGCCTGCTGGATATCTCTCGTCAGGCGGGTGCAACGGTTGCCGGAATCGGCATTGTGATTGAAAAGGGATTTCAGGGCGGCGGAGATCATCTTCGGGACGCCGGTTACAACCTGAAGAGCCTTGCGATCATTGATGAGATGCGTCCCGACGGAATCGTGTTCCGCGATGAAGAATCCACCTACCAAAAATCCTAAAGAAGCAAACAGCCGCAGTGAATGATTCCACTGCGGCTGTTTTTATCAGTTGAGGGGAAGCGCTTTTCGCGCTACAATATCTCTATTCGATAGATTGGAGCTTTTTTTATTTATGGAGTATCTGATTTTGGGATTGCTGCTTCTCTCCCCCATGACCGGGTATGAATTGCAGCAGTTTATCCGTCAAAACCTCTCTCTTATTTGTTCTCATAGCGCCGGGAGCGTGCAAACCGCACTCGCCAAGCTGGAACGCGAAGGCGCGGTTCTCCCCCGCGCATCCACCGAGGGGCGTCGTCGTAAAAAGACCTTTTTCATCACAGAGCAGGGGCGCACCACTTTTTCAAGATGGATTGCCCAGCCGATGCAGGCCAGCAGAGTCAAAAATATGGAGCTGTCAAAACTTTTCTTTCTCGGATTGGCACGCCCTGATGAGCGTGTCGCCGCCATCAAGGATTACATCAACTAGCTCGAGCAGACAAAAGGCGTTCTCTGCGCCATCCGCCTGCGGTTTGAGGAGGTTCGAAGATCCGCACCTGAAGACGGACAAGATTGGGAGGACGTCTTTCGATTTCAGGGCTACACCATCGATTACGGCATCGCAGCAGCTGATTTTGAAATGGGCTGGTATGCAAACCTTTTGAAAAAAATGGAGGATCCTATATGAAAATTCTCGTCTTAAACGCCAGCCCCAAGGGCAAAAATTCGACCACTGTTCACACGGCGCTCTATCTTCAGGCACTGCACCCAGAGCATGAATTTACCTTTTTACCGGTCGGACAGCGAATTAAAAGCTATGAAAAGGATTTCTCCCCGGTGCGGGACGCGCTGAAAGAGGCGGAACTCATTCTGTTCTGCTATCCGGTTTACACCTTTATCGCCCCGTATCAGCTGCATCGGCTCATCGAGCTTATCAAGGCCGATGGGGCGGATCTATCCGGCAAATTTGCCAGCCAGATCACGACGTCAAAACATTTCTATGATGTGACCGCGCACCGGTATGTGGAGGAAAACTGCTTTGATCTTGGGATGAAGG
>CALXIJ010000043.1 GCA_944388335.1 uncultured Pygmaiobacter sp. | reverse complement strand
GGCTTATAGAGGGATGAGGGATTGCCGAACAATTCCAGCATCGTGTCATAGCAGAGTTTTGCCAGCTGCGGGTCCACCACCGTGGTGGCCGCATTGTCGAGATAATGCATCTTTACGCCTCCTGCAAAACAGCGCGGTTTCAAATAAAAACAAGCCGCAAATCTCTGACCCAAAAGCGGCGTCTGCTGCGTTATCGGGCTTTATATTTTACCGAGAAACGCTTAAGCCCTCTACCTTGCATCTGCCGCTGAGGGGGAGTACTGCGATACTATTTGTTTTCTTATGTCACTCGCGCTAGAGCCGGGGCCTTTTTCTCTGCCCACGGCACCATGGTCCTTTTTAACCAATTCATTATACAACAACAAAGGCCCGGCCCGCAACTTGTCCTTGCGTGTCGAACCCAAAATAGGTACAATAGAGCTAATTCTTCCCGCACTTGCTACATGCGGTATATTATTGGAGGATATAACAATGGGTATTGGGATGAGGAGTGTATACTGGGTTGACGTTCTGAGGTTGATTCCGACCGCGGATCATCTGGACCGCGCAAAACTGGACGCCGTCCTTGGCTGGTTTGATCCCGAGGATTTGTCCCGTCTAAAGCCGCTTGAGATTGCCAGCGACACAGCTTTGAATCTCTATCTTCTGGATGGTCATTGCCGCGCGTGGGCGCTCTGGGCCACCGGGGTGGACAAAGCGCCAGCGGTGGTCAAGGACACCTTCCCTCAGAAAAGAGCTGCTTTTCCGCTCCGTGACATCTCATCCCTGCCGATTCTCTGAGTTTTCCTCCTCCGCTTCCTTCAGCGCAATATGCTGGGCGAGTTCAGTGATCTGCCGATCCATTTTAGAGAGTTTGATGGTAGTTGTAAACAGCTTAATAATCAAGATAAAGATGATCCCGAGATAGAGCAGATTTGCCGGGGATTTTATGCCCAGCAGGCCAGCTGCCCAGCTGACAATTTCGGGGAACGCTCCAAGCAATACGAGAAGAACGCTGAACAAACTCCAAAAGATCGCATAATTGATCTGCAGACGATTCTTGCGTATTTTGAAGATAAAATAGATCAAGGTAATAACTGCACCCGAAAAAAGCACCGTCCTCAAGAGACCGTTCATTTCAAATTCTCCTCCCCTTCGGAGCTAAACTTTGTGCCACCGCGGAACCACTGAACAACCAGAATCGAAACCGCCATCTGCAGCATATATCCGATACTGCGAGGGAGATTGAGATAGCTTGTTCCCGCAACACGCTCCCGCATCTCAACCTGCACCTCTCCGACCTTTGCGCCGCGCCGGATCAGATAGCTGATGGTATCCGGCTCCGGCGTGTGGTTGATCTGAATCGCAAATTCCCGGATCATCCGCCGGTTATACATCCGCATTCCACTGGTTGGGTCGTTGATCTTTTTCCCTGTCGTCATCCGAATGGCAAAGGAAATCAGGTGATTGCCGAGCATACGAAGGGTAAACGGCTTCTTTTCGCTCACAAATCGGCTGCCGATCACAATATCATACCCCTCCGAGAGCTTGTCCAGCATCGGCTGGATATACTGCGGCAGATGTTGTCCGTCAGCGTCAAACTGCAAGGCGGCATCATATCCATTTTTTAGCGCATATTTCATTCCGGTTTGAAAAGCGCCTGCAAGTCCCAAATTGATTGGCTGACTGACAAGGTGAAAATCATGCTCCCTGCAGATCTGCTCCGTGCGATCGCTGCTTCCATCGTTGATAATTACATAGTCAAACTGAGGATAATCTCTTTGCAGCACCGTTATGACCGGAACAATGCTCTCCTCTTCATTATAGGCGGGAATAATAATCAAAATCTTTTTATCCACGCTCCAAGCTCCTTTTCTTTTTTCTATTTCTCTGCAGAATAAAATGCCCTTGCCGCAATCGCGATTGGTATCAACTGCGTCATCGAAAGAAGTAGCATCAGAATCACATAGCTTGCTGAGGCATACAGCACACCATTTTGCCTTACCAGCATATAAGGCACTACCAGTGCCGCGCCGGCCGTGACAACATATCCTATCATAATGGCATTCTGCCGCCGCATAATGGTCAAGACCTGTGTCAGCATACTGGTGAGCGCACTAAATCCTCCGCCCAACATAATTAAGACCAGAGCGCCCTTATAGCTCGAAAGCTCCAGTGCCGAAAGCAGGGAGAGAATCGGTATACCCAACAAATAGGCTCCCAACATTCCTAACAATGTAATGGCCAGCAGCCCGATAGATACTCTTACAATCGCGTCAAAAAAGCGCTGGAACCTCTTCCATTGCCAGTTCTCGGTAAGTCCATTGATCATCGGTTTGAAAATATAGGTTGAAAACAGCGCAATCACCTGTGCGGGCAGATATAAGATCGCATAACAGGCTTGTTCCTGTTCCGTTCCGAGGGCATCAATGGCATATTTGGGAGAATTGACAATGTACATCAAAAGAAACATCGAGAGGAAAAGCGGAAAGCAGGTCTGCAAGAGCAGTAAAACATTCCGTACCCGTACCTCTCCCTGTCCCGGACAAGTCCGACGCTGATGGGAAACCGTATACGCGAGTACGCAAAAAACCGTTGTACCCAGCATTACGCTGCAAGCGGAAAATAAGCTCCCCGTTACAATAAGGGTAAGAAAAAAGGTTCCCGAGTAACAGGCAGTGCGCAGAGCGAGACTTTTCCCCGCAATTGCCAGATGATACTGCTGGTGCATTCTTCCCTCTAACACATCGGCAAATGCCTCCACCATCCGACAGGCGCAGACTAAGAGCACTATAAGGCTCTTCTCCAGATCATATTGAAAGAGGGAGCACCATAAAATCCCGCTGACCATCATGAGAATACAGGTCAGTACCCTGTTCCAAAAATATTCTCCAAAAGAAAATCTCTGCTGTGCATCTGAGACCTGATAGGTTCTGATGCCGTAATTACCAAGCATCATCAACATCTGCGCCGTCGAAAAGGCAATCGAAAATACCCCTCCATTTTCTGCACCCGCAATCCGGGTTACTCCCAAGACCATAATCGCAGAGGCAATCGCACTGGCTGTGCTGCCTGCCATATTCCAGATCACATCTTGTCTGGTCACATGATGCTCCGTCTTCTTCACCCTCTTTCTCGACACGTCCGCCGGCATTCAGTCAAGATTTCTTCATATAAATCTTGACCGCCAAATTATAGATACCCAGCTTTCTGCAAAGCGGCACAATCACATGGAAAATCACTCTTCTTGTGAAACTGAGCCGTCCATAGTGTCTTTGCAGTCCATCCCATCCTTCTCTTGCAAAGCAGGACCAAAATTTCTCCCGCTGTGCAGGGCATTTCGTTGGCATTTCCAAATTCTGCTGCATCACCTCTGCAAGCGGAACACTTAACAATTCTGCCTCTTGCCGTAGCTTCACCACCTGTTTTTCCGCCTTTTCGGTATTCACCAGCAGGCTGGAGACCCCCTCTTCACAGAAGAAATCTGGATGCTGCCGCTTCAAATCGGCATAATCTCCGATCGTAAAATCCCCCTGACGCTTTAAGCTGGAATATGGGCAGCTATAACAGGATGGCCTCATCATACAAAGGCTGCTGTACACATTATAAAACGCATACTCCTTTTTTGCCTTCTGGGTAATGTCCCCCGATGCGGTAACCAACTTGAGCAGATGGACACTCACTCCCTCATCCTTTGCCCGAAACGAGACCTCCTTGAGCGCCCCATACTTTTCACTCACCGCCTGCAGCATTGACCTCCAAACGGCCGGGCTGGCTGCACCATGGCAGACAAGATCTACAAAGAGGATCTGTTCGAGAGGAACCTTTTTGCACGCCAAATAGGAACGTACCCCCGCAATCTGACAGGGTGTCGCACTGAATACGACATCTTTCTGACTGCGCAGATCCTGCTCCAATGCATGGTACACCTCCGGTGCAAGCCTACTCTGAGGATACTTGGATCCCCGCATCTTTGCCCGACCGGCCGCATCCTGTGCGCGCAGGTGATGAACTTGAAAATCCCGGTCAAATGCCGCGCCATAGACCGTTCCCCCTTGATGCAATGCCCACAGATCCGAGAGCGCCGTGAACATTCCACCGGAGGAGGAGCGATAAAGCACCTCACCGCTCTTATGCTTCGCCGCATAGGCTTTGGGATAACCCTCCGCAAGCGGTATCTCTTTGCCGACCGGACACACTTTTTGGCACAGGCCACAGGAGACACACTTTTGTGCATCAATGGACGGATATAAAAATCCCTCTTTGTCCGGTGAAAAGGAAATCGCTTCGCGCGGGCAAATCGCACCGCAGGCACCGCAGCCAAAGCATTTTTCCTTGGGCTGGAGCTCCATCATGTATTTTCTCCCTTCAGTGCTCTGCTCAGAAATTCCAAGGATTCCTCCCTATCTTTTTGGTAAAGGGGCTCCACCTCGGTATAATCAATCATCTGGTCAAACGCTGCCTGTCCCTTGCCAATCCTTCGGTCCTGCAGATGGTATCTGTTGAGCAGATTGGTGATCCGGGAGCCCAGCGCGGACAGGTTCAGCGAAACCTCGGTATAAAAGTTCTTTTGGAAACCAATTGAAAATGCCGTCCCATGGAAACTATTGGTTACCACATACTGCGCGTTTCGCATCAAATAGACCCACTGCGCAGGCGAAATTGTGGGGTAATAGCTCCCCTTCAAAAATGCCCCCTCTGGAAATGGGACAAAAACCAGCCGCAGTCCGGTTTCCCTGCTCAAATTTCGGGCGCATTGGAGCAGCGTTTTGGAAAATCCGAGCTGATACACCATAATATAGGGCCTGTCTCTCCCTACCGGCTGCATAATCTCTTCCCAGTCGCTGCGGTCCAAAAGTTGGGTGGGATCTACTACGACCTGTGCGCTCCGGCCGGTCAGTTCCTTAACCAACTGTGCTCCCTCTGGCTCCCGGATTCCCAGATAGTGAAAGCCCTCGAGTGCCTGTGCATAGTGCTGTTTTAACTCTTGAGGCAGCTCACACAGACCAAAACTTGCGGCATAGCTTCCCCGCTTGCGCTCCTCCGTGACAAAAGTCTGAAGGTACACGTCAAGATTGCCGGCAATATTATAATTCCAGACCTGATCGCTTCCCGAAAGGAACAGATCATATCTTTCATTCAAGATATCCAGTGCGTTCCCGTCAACCCAATCACTGTAATGATAGTACTGTCTCCGAAAGCGCTCAAAGGCGGGCTGTGCCGCTGTCTTTACAACTTTTGCGCCCGTCTTTACGATAAGGTCCGTCACCCGCGCACTCAGGCTGCGTGGCGCCGCCGGAGGGACCGATAACTTTTCTCCCCTCAGCCGGATAATCTCACATTCTGCACCTAACTTTTCCACACTTTTCTGCAGCGCATACGCCTGAAGACAGGTTCCATAATTGTTCGCAGCATGAAAAGTTAAGATTCCAACCTTCACTATTTTTCCTCCTGCAGCACTGATTTTTCCCCGAATCGCCTTGTCTTTCTTATCGGCAGTCCCTGTTCGTCTCTTTTTTGCTCGATGCAAGGTCGCATATCCACACGATAATACCCACTGCTGCCAGCGCATAGGCGGGCATCATATACCGGTCGATCGCCGCGGTTCCCACAATATGCAGCAGCCCACTGGAAAAAGCAAGGCCGCTCACCGCCATCAGCAAAAATGGCATCTGTGTCTCAGGCAGTGATTTCTTTTTTCTTTTTAAAATTCCCCATAGACCAATCACACAGCCAAAGGGAGCAAAGATTCCCACCAGTCGAAAGGATATGTTGGCGAAAATCAGACTGGCGAACTCAATATAGGTTCTTGCCATCTGCGGGATAGCATAGGTGCTGGTATAGGTTTCAATCATAGACGCCAAATCCGGGTTATCCATAAGTTCCCCGAATGTGTCCAAAAGATTCTCCCCTGCCTCTGGGGTCCGGAAACAGCGGTAATAATAAATCCAGCTTTCATATCCGTAGCCGCTTTCCAATTTTGTCTCGGGATAGAATCTCTTTCCCTCCTCCGCATTGGAATTGACATCCAGAATATTCCAAATGCCAAGATACTTTCTAAAATAGCTGGAGAGCATCCACTCGGGATTTTCGCGCCACTGTTCCCAATAAAATGCAGCCTGTTCCTCTCCTGTTGCTTCCTGTGCTTCCTGATGGAGAATCACGCGGTCCACAACATTCCCGCCCCAATCCGAAACGGTATAAAAGACGCTTCCGCCAACCTCATCCGACAGGCAAAAAGCCTTTTCCTCTTCGGAAAGCAGCGGATCAGACAAAATTTCCGTCTCACTTTTTTGCGAAACCGGCATCTCTTTTGCAAAATGGACCATATAGCTCAGCTTCGGTTCAATCTGAGCTCCATCACCATAGGCACCCAGATGATTCAGCAGCGCTGACCAAGCCACCAGAGAGACTACAAGTGCTGCGACCGCGCCGCCCATAACACCAATGCAAGTCAAGATCTCCTTGCGGCCAAAGCGCCGCAGCAACCGCAGCATAACAGCCGCGAACACCGGAATAAGTGCCCCCAGTGCGAATGGCTGCTTAATCTGATAGAGCAGGATCAAATCGGCAGAGAAGAACAGTCCGTACCGGATATGCCGCCAAATTTCCCCTCTCTCCGCCGGAATTTTGCTCCACTTCCACGCATAATAAAGCGCTATCATCGAGAGGGTTGCCGCAAGAAACTCTGTCAGGCAAACGTGAAATACACACAGCAGCAGCGGATTAAAAACGATCAGAAAGGTATAAAACCCAAAGATGACCGGATTTTTCTTTGGTTCTTTGCCGCTTTCGGTCAAGAATCGAAGCCCAAAGAACTGGAACAGAAGATAGCACAGGAACATTGCGCTGCGAACTCCGAGCAGCGTTGTGCCGAACAGCTTGTGAATGATGACCAGAAAAAGAGGAAAGCCAAACCCTCGAATGATATCCCATTCTGAGAATGGCATCCGCCCCAGAAAAATCAATTCATACTGGTGATACCACATGCTGTCAAAGGTGAAAGCCGCGGGAAACGCCGAAAAAAACAACAACAGACCGGGCAGCAGCATCAATAAAAATCGGGCCGCAGTATCCTTTCTGGGATGAAGATGAGCCAGCAGACAAATCATCACCGCTGAAATTGCCAATTCCAAAAGATAGTGCCACGGATTCTGCGCACCGATCTCAAAAATATTTTCCCACGTTACCGAAGTACCGTCCACCTGCTTGCTCAGGGTCAAAAGATAGCACAGTACAAAAACACCGCCAGCACTAAGCCACCAAAAAACAGAGCTGCGCTCCGGCTTTATCCTCTGCAAAAGAGTGTCGCTTTCAAATATTGTTTTTTTCCATTTTCCCATTCTTACAACTGTCTCCTAGCCTTTTCTCCCTAACAACCTTTTTATCAGCTGCCCAAATTGATAGGGCTTTGATCTCTTGATGTTTTCCAGTTCGATATACTGCTGCAAAATTCGAATCATTCCAGCCTTTTTCTGTTCTTTTAAAATTTCGATCTGTTCCGCGTC